>NZ_JBHMIQ010000030.1:0-88132 GCF_048060315.1 Micromonospora sp. LOL_013 | reverse complement strand
ACCGTGCAGGTCGCGGCGATCAACGAGTGGCTGTGACCGACTTTGATACACGCCCTAGCCGCCTTGACTCAGACCAGAGCACTGCCAACTTTGTTATTAGTTAGTTACCCGATCACTCAAGGTCATCTGATCACTCCAGCCATACCCGTTGACGTCGACACCCGACCAACCATCCAGTCACCCTCGGTGATCTCCCATGCTCGCGGAGCACGCAAGACCTCTCGGAACACCACGCAGGCTCGTGGGCATCGGCAACCTCCGATACAGTCGGCTGAAGGTCGACCAGCATGGATCGTTCCACGGGGGATACCGGTTTATCTTGGCCAGCAGGCGTGCCGGGATGCCGCTTCCTGTTGTGGGGAACAACAACCAGGAGGGACGTCTTGGCAAAGCAACGGGTTACACACACGCTCTTGACCTTGACAACTGCGTCAGTCTTGACCCTGACCCTAACAGCCTCGCCAGCGCAGGCAGAAGACCTTCCAGAAGTTCCCCAGCACTCGGTGGCACTGCAATCCCTGCTGGACTTTTATCATGAATCCATCGCCATCGACGAGAATACTGTCCGAGTAGCGCCGGGCGTACTCGTCACGCTGCCCAAGGATTACCCGCGAGATAAGGTTTTCGCCAACACCACTTCATCCGAGGTGCCAGCCGCGATCACCCGAACCGCTCCGCCGGCGCAACCTACAACGTCTCCCGCGAAGGCCCAGGAGCCGGTGACCCCCGCCGCGGATGACTACTTCTACGGCTGTTACTACGAACATCTCTGTCTGTACACTGAGCCAAACCTTCACCCCAGTAGCGCAATAATTTCTTTCTACTACTGCCAGTTCAAGGACCTCGGAGCAATTCCATTCCCAGGCGGCGGGCACTGGAATGATCGCATCTCATCCTGGGTAAACAATCAGACGCCAAACACCGCGAGCCACTTCTACAATTGGAACGGCACCAACCAGTGGACCCTTCTTTTCAGCTCCAACGCATTCAGCTACAACACGGGAATGGGCCCGTATGACAATATTCTCGATGCTGTCCGCGTGTGCTAGCTGAGTGGCATAGGCAGTCCGTTTAACAGTTTCTACTTGCCGTCGGCGATGCGAGCTGCGCGCAGTTTGCGCAAAGCTCGCATCGTCGCCGGCGGCCTGATTAGTGCGATGGAATATCTCCATGCGCATTCGGCACCCGTCACCCATCAGATATGGCAGCCGGTCTCATCGTTGCGCGTCATTAGGATCGGGTGGTGCCGTCGGGGTGGAGCCGGATGGTGGCGGGCTGGCCGGGGTGGGTGGCGGCGAGGCGACGTACCTCGGTGATGAAGCTGGTGGTGTCGGGTGCTGGGCCGGCGGTCGCAGGCTGTTGTGGGACGGGCATCGGCTGTTCGGGGTCGGTGGGGATGGTCGCGCGCAGCGCGCCGTAGAGGTAGCGGTGGCAGAGGGCGACGGCTTCGGGCAGGGCGGCGCTGGTGGGGACCGGGTCGACGGTCGGCGGGGTGGCCGGATCGGCGACCTGGATTGACCAGGTGTGGCCCTGCATCAGCTCGGGTCGGCCGATGCTGTGGCGGTGGTCGACGACGGTGATGTCGAGGGCGAGACCGAGTCCGGTGACGAGTCGGGCCAACTCGTCGAGGGTGGGGCCGGGCCAGTCGGTGGCGCGGGCGATGATGCGGGCGCCGTCGTGGGCGGCGGCGGCTTCGGCGAGGTACGCGGCGAGCGGGTCGCCGCCGTGGTGGATCTGGCTCACCCCGTTGCGCAGGTGCTGGTCGATGACGTGTTCGCCGTCGATGTCGGTCAGGTCGGTCGGCTGTACGCCGAACTCGGCGGCGAGGGTGCCGATCCGGTAGTGCTCGGGCAGCTGCCACACGCTGGTGCCGGACGCCTGGTCGGTGTGGGCGAGGGCGGGTGGGGTGCCGTCGTCGTCGGGTCGCCAGTTGCGGTGCACCGTCCGGCCGCGTAGGTCGGTGACGGTGACGACGGCGCCGTGCCGGACCCGGCGGGTGCCGTAGCAGTCGGTGCAGTACGGCGGATCTGCCGCGTTGGTGCAGCGCGGGCAGGGGTGGCTGGGGATCGGCTCGCCCCAGTATCTCGGCGCTGGCGGTTCCCAGCCGCGCCGGAACCTGCCGCCGACCCCGCCCGGCTCGGTGTCGTCGGGTCGCAGGCTGGTGTACCACCAGTGCCGGTTCCGCCAGATCGCCTGCGCGCCGCCGTGCTGCTCGGCGTCGGCGATCATGCGTCGTTCGAGTTGGTCGAGGTCGTGGCCGCCGGGGTGCCCGTCGAGCCCGACCGGCACCGGGTGCGGCGTGAGGGCGGACTCGGTGAGGTAGTGGGCGGGGAGGTTCCAGTCGGCCACGGCCAGCCCGGACGCGGCCCGTTCCGGGCTGATCGAGGTGACCGCCGCCGGCAGGTCGGCTACCCAGCGGTGCGGGTAGTCGGGCACTTTCCCGCCGGCGAGTTCGTACCGGATGTCCCAGCTCAGCCCGCTCGGGGTCGACGCTGGTCGGGCTTCGAGGACCAGGTCGACATGGAGTTGGTCGGCGAGCGCGCACAGCCGGCCGAGCAGCCGACCCGGGTCGCCCGGCGCCGGCGGATCGGCGCTGCGGCCGACCAGGACCAGCCACGGCGCGGTGAGCCGGTTGGCGAGCGCCGACGCCTCCCACCGGCGGCGGTCCCGCTCCGGTGCACCGGGCTGCCACTGGATCGGCAGGGTCAGCCCGGACGACGGGAGCCGGCCGGGCTCGTCGGGGAAGTCCGGGTCGCACAGTGTCGCGGCAGCCACGCCGGCACGCTGGGCGAGGTCGGTGACGATCGGTGCGTACGGCAGCCACCAGGTGCCGTTTGGGGTCGGCAGCGGCGTGAACGAGCCGGGGACGAGGCTGGTCGAGGCGACCGCCCCGGTGTCGAGGTTGGCGACGGTGACGACGAGTTGCGCCCGCCGCCGCTCGGACCCGAACCCGACGACGTGGACCGGGCTGGCCGGCACTCCGTTGACCCCGGTCACCCGGTCACCCCCGTCCCTGCCTGGAACTGTTGGAACTGCTGTGACTGCCAGTCCCGCAACGCCTGCTTGACCCGCATGTTCTCGTCGCGGGTGGCGGCCAGTTCGGCGCGCAGGGCGGTCAGCTCGTCGGCGACCAGGTGCAGGAACGTGCGTACCTCGGTGGGGTCGCAGCCGCGCCGGGTCCGGTCGCCGAACCGACGCTCGCGGACCAGGCCGGGACTGATCGACGGCCGCACCGGCCGCCCGTACAGATGACCGACGCTGTTCGGGGCACGTCGCACCAGCCGGCGCTGGCCGGCCGCAGCGTCGGTCGGCCGCTGGTTGTGGCGCGCGATCTCGGCGAGCAACCGCCGGTTGCGCCGGCTCCGCACCGGCGGTCGACGGAACAGGTCAAAGAACCTACGCACAGCAGGAACCACCTTCCAAGAGTCGGAAACCTTCAGGGGTACGGGTCGAGAGGGCGCGGCTCACGTCGCAGTTGTGCCGCCGCCCTGGTCAGCGGTGCCGGCGTGGGCGCGGTGCCCATCGGAGACCGTCGCGCTGGACGAAGATCTCCCGCCGTTCGCGGGCTTCACCGTCCGGTGCCAACACATACCCGGACAACCAGACCCAGTCCTGATACGTCCACCGTTTGTCCACTGTCGTCACCCGGAACCGGAAGCCTCGCCCGGCCGTGAACTGGACACTCGCCCGGCCGTCGATGATCAGCTCGTCGCCGGGTCTGGGATCGGCAGGTGAACGGCTGGCCGGCACGCTACCGATCAGCCGCCGGCATCTTCACGCGGAGGAAGTCGAGGGGTCTGCGCACGGTAGGACCGCCTTTCAAGCTCGCTGATCGGGCATGGTCTTTGGTAGAGCGGGTGGAAGGGCGGCCCGACCCCGAACGGGGGTGCGGAGGTCGGGCCGCCCGCCCTGCGCACGCAGCCTCAATCGGCGGTACGAACACAGGGCCGCTGAGTACAGCCGAGGCGGATTGCTTCACAGGAGGAGTGGGCTGACTCCATTCAGTGACGCAGCCCGCCCCGGCTGCCGGGCCGGGTGCACCCGGGGGGTGGAAAGCCAAGCTGCCGAGCGAGGCGTTCCGAGGAGCAATGTTAGGTAGGTTAGATACCTAAGTCAACATCAGTCTTGTAGGTAGCCAAGTTCCATGGTCAAATCGAGGTGCCGAGCGAGGAGTACCTTGAAATGCCCAGTCGACCTGCCGACTACCTACGTGTCGTCGATGACATCACCCAGCAGATCCGGTCCGGTGAGCTGTCGCCGGGCGACAAGCTGCCGACCTATGCCCAGCTCTCCGACACGTACAAGGTCAGCGTCTCCACCGCCCAAGCCGCCCTGCGGCTGCTGCGCGACCGTGGTCTGGTCGAAGGCCACCAGGGCAAGGGCACGTACGTCGCCGAGCAAGCCACGGAGATGTGATCCCCGCGCCCGAGCTCGTGGCAAGGCCCCCACGCCGCCGGTGAAGCCCACAGCCCAGAGCACTGCGAAACGCATTGCCGACTACGCTACGCAGCAGCTGCGTTTGGCGCTCGCACCGGATCGCGACAGAACCGGATATCTGATCTTGATCCCGCCCCGCTAGGGACCAAACGAGATGGACCGGCGATGCTAGCTGGTGCAGGCACCGTCGGCGAAGGACCGAGCTTGTTACGGGGTGTCGACGATGGCAGTGGCCTCTGCCGGCCGGACGGGTCGACGGGGCATGTCTACCAGGGAAGGGCGAGCAGTGCGGATCGAGTTGGTCACCGGCGACATCACGGCCGAGCGGGTGGACGCTGTGGTCAATGCCGCGAACTCCTCGCTGCTAGGCGGCGGTGGGGTCGATGGGGCGATGCTGCGTAGCAGCCGGTTGTAGAAGCGGTTGTCGGGGGCGAGTCGGCTGCCGTCGGTGGGTTGCTTGACCGGGGTCTTGATGCCCTGGCCCGCGCCTTCGTAGCCGGAGTCGGCCAGGGTGGGCAGGTCCAGTTCGGTGGCGGCCCAGTTCAGGGCTGCGGTGACACCGAGGGTCTGGGCGCAGGTCAGGTCGTGCAGGTGTCCGGGCATCGCCGGTGAGGTCCAGATCGGCAGTCCGTCCGGGCGGGCGACCGCCTGGATGTTCGCGCCGAAGTCGCGGTGCTTTCCGGAGTACCAGGCGTCGATCGTTTCGCCTTTGACGGACAGGGTGGTCTCGGTGAGCCGGTCGCAGTCGAACAGTTTGCCGTCGAGGATGACGTGGGACCAGCCGTCGTCGGCGACCCGGCGCAGGGCGGCGTGGAGATCCTCGGCCTGTGCGGCGAGGACCGTGATGCCCTCGGCGAGGTACCGGTAGACGGTCGCCCGTGAGACGCCGAAGCCGGCGCCGAGCAGCGCGACGTCCTCGCCCTTGCGGAACCAGACGAGCACCATCAGCGCCTGGCGGAAGCAGGTCAGAGCGCGCGTGCCGGTACGGGTTCCGCGCGTCCGGCGTTCCGCGGCGAGCAGCCGGCTGACGTACTGCACGAGTTCCCTGGGGACGTCGACCATGGCACGATATGCGATCACGTGGGGTCCTCACCGGTGGTGATCTTGTGGTGAGAACTACCTACCGAGGGCCCCACGCCCTCCTCCAGCACTGTCCGACTTCACCGGATTCGCCCGTGTCGCACCAATCAACACATTCGCGTCGCTGAGATCAGCTCATTGTGCCATGCTGCTTGATCGCCGAGATAGCGGCTGAAGATCCCTACCCGTCCTTGCCTCCGTAGTCATGCACTCGTTTCGGCAGATCCGGACGCCATGGGGGTAGTTAGCTCAACAACACCTGTCACCCAACGCCACCGACCTGGGCCTACAGCAGGTGCGCGGCCAGCCGCCGAACGCAGCCAAGGGCTGGGTGCACCCGCCAGTGCCCAACTCGGTACGGCTGATACGTCGACAAGGAGCGCCGAGCGGACTACAGCGGCCCCAGAGTGGGTGACGGATACCCGTCACTCGGGGTCGCCGGTCCGTAGCTGGTCGATTATGGTCGGACGTACCTGACGAACGTGAGTGACCTTCAGGCGAGGCTGCTCCGCGACCGGGGGAGGCCGGCTCGGTGAGCGTCGACGAGGTCAAGGCTCAGCTGGGCAAGGGCCTGGAGAGCGCCCGTAGCGGCAGGAGCACCTTGCAACAGGCGGCCGCTGCGGCGGGCGAAGCTCTGGAGTTGGCGACCTACACCTGCCAGGGCAGCAACCATGAACGGGCGACCGACGCTTTGGACACGGTCGGGTCCGCGCTCCGCGAGATCAAGTTGGCGATCGCCCGACTGGATGCCGGCGAGGAACTGGTCGACACGTACCGCGCGGGTTTGTGATGGCCGGAACGGTCGCCGAAGTCATCGCCCAGCTCGCTCGGGCATCCACCGGCCTCAGCTCGGCCGCCGCGACTGCCCTGCGCGCCCAGCAGGAAGTGACCGACGCGCACCAGGCCCTCTCCGCAGCCAGCGCTGGCGCGTCGGCGCACGCTGTCACCAACGCGACGGCCGAGTGGGAGACCGCCGCCGACAAGGCCGGGAAGGTCGCCCGCCTGCTCATGGAGGCCGTCGGGCATCTCAACGCCTACGCCAACCGCATCGCCCGCGGCTCGGCTCCCGATGAACCTATGCTGACCGGCCCGACCGGTGAAGAACTCCTCGCCGACACCACCAAGCGCTCCGAGGCTCAGCGCAACGTCGGTGGCTTCCTCGGTAGGCTTGCGCGCAAGTCAGACGACGTCCAGGACAGCGCCAAGACCATGGGCGAGGTGGCGGAGAAGGTCGCGCAGGTGATCCGTACGCCAGCCGGCAGCGGGGGCACACAATCGGCGGGCACCTCGTCTCCATCGATCGTCCCCGCCACGCCGACCCGCATCGACGCCGCCGACGCCGCTGGCAACCTGGTCGTTGTCGGCCTCGTAGCGGGTATCGCGATCCACAAGACGGGCCAGATAGCCAGCAGGCAGATAGCGAGGTTGCGGAAGAAATGGTCGCAAGACAAGAGTTGAGTGACCTCATCCGGGCGATGGCCAGACAGGACTGGGGATCGGTTGATCGACACCTGGCCGAGCTCAACCGGCTCGGCTGGGCTGGGGGCAGTCAGACCATCGGAGCGGCGTTCGCGATCGCCGTCAACCGTAGGTTCGGCTCGTCTGACGATCCTCGGGCAGTTGCCTCCTTTGTGTCTGACACGAGGAGGCGCTACGAGGAAGGTGAGCAGTTCTCTGCGCTGGCGATGGAAGGCATGATCCGAGCAGCCCTCGGCGAGCCTGACCTGATCGACGACGTCGATGCGGAGACTGCCTTCTCGATGCAGATCGCCGTGCTCGGCACGCTGTTGCAGGACCGAGAGTGGACCGAGGCCGAGCTGGAGGAGTTCATCCGCGAAGTCGAGCAGACCGCCGCCCAGTACATGTAGGACGTGAGTGGCTTGCTGTGGGAGGACGTCCAGGACTGGTTCGACCTTGACCTGAACGGGACACTCCCAGATGTGCATGTGCCGGAGACGACTGTCGAGGACTGGCGCGCTCTTGTTGACCTCGTGCGGTCGGAGGGCTGGCAGTTTGCTTACCTGGTCGACGAAGGTGCGGGTACACCGCCCGCTACGGTTGAGGACATGCTGAGCCTCCGTGACGAGGGCGGGGTCCAGTTGAAGGTATGGCCGGTACCCGGTGTTCTCGCGATATTCCAGCTCTACGACGCTGAGCGAATCGAATTTGATGTTGACTTGCGTGAGCTGCAGGGTCAACAGCAACTGGACGTCCTCTGTCGATTCTTAACCACGATCGGCCGCAGGCTACGCAAGCCGGTGTTGATGACCCCCGAAGGGCTGGAGAACCAGCCCGTGCTCGGATACGACGTGGAGGCCGACTGGGGTGTGCTCATGGCCGGCTGCTGATCTTCGGTCGCATAGCTCGATACCATGCACATGTGTGGGGTTTGCGGCGGCCGCTGGCAGGTTTGAGTAGACGGGCGCAATCGTTCGTCGCCGTTCACGGAGTGTGGCTCGACGTGCCGCCGGTGAGTCAATCTCGTCGTGCGTGGCGGGAGGCGCGGATTCCTGACGAGGTCATCGGTCGCGCCGAGAGGTATCAGATCCGGTTGGGTGGCCTTGTCCTGCCGTCCGCGCCGGGCATGCCCGAGGACGCCGCCGGCCCTCGGATGCTCAGCGTGGGCGCACCGGAGTGGGAAGACACGTCTGCTTCTCAAGGATGGTTCTTCGAGGCTGGGCCGCAACGCACCGCTGTGCCGTACTCGTTCCTGATCGGTCCGGACGGCACATTCGGTATCGCCGGCGGCGATCATGATCGGTGGGTCCCGTTGCACAGCAGCATCGACGGCTGGGTTGAAGCCCTGGCTCTGGCGTATGCGGCAATGGACGTCGCGGACACGGTCACCCGGCTGACCGGTTCGGCCGTCGACCGGCTCGACCTGACCGCCATGCAACCGGTCGCACAGGTCGGCGGCATCGCGAACGGCTGGTGGTACCGACCGGGCCTGCTGGCCGCCGTGTACACGGGCGAGGCGGAACTGTTCGCGCGGCCGGCCTACCGCACTGCCTACCTGTACGCCGGCAACATCGATGAGCAGTGGTTGTGACGCTTGCCGCATCGGCCCGGGATCGGGGCTGGGTGGCGAGCCAGCCACCGCCTCGGCTGCCTCGGCACCGGTCGTGCCGTCGAAACGTGGGCGATCATCGACATGTAGCCGCGATCAGCGGCCCGATCACGGTTGGCGGATGGGGAGCAGCCCGATGGAGCATGCTGTGAGGGCGCAACTCAGTGTCCGGACAAGGGCGCTGCGCCAGATGCTGAACGAGTGGGACTCCATCGGTGTTGGGGAGCTATACGCGAGCGATGACGAGTACGACTGTCTACTCGGACCGCTACTGACGAGGCTGGCCGCCGGGGCAGACGCAGACGATGTCGCATGCTTCTTGCGGGACAGGATTGAGGGCCGCTTCGGACTCGACCTTACCGACGTAGATGTCGCCGACTTCGCCGCCAGAGCTGTGGCCTGGTGGTAGGCCGAAGAATCGCGGCCAGCGGCGTAGTTGTTCCAATCAGCGCCGACCAGCACCAAGCCCTCGCGTCGGTCACAGGCCCATACGCCAGGCCGTGCTCCACCGACGTCCAAGCACGTCGTCGAGCAGGTCCCGATCGTCTGCCCATCCCATCCTCGAAGACTGCCCGACGTTGTGCGCGAGTGGAGGGCTGGGGTACCTAATTCCGCGAGAATTAGGTACCCCAGCCCTCCACTCGCGAGCGTTCTGCCGGGCGGCAAAGCAGCTCGGCGCACGCGGACAGGGGTTCCCGGAGCCGGGACAGACGGGCCAGCCAGGGCAGGCAGTCAGACAGTGTCAGGGGGTCAGACGGCGAAGGTGGTGGGTCGGTCGGTGGCTGCCTTCGGCGGGGTGGCCTGCCACATGCCCAGCTTCTGTGCGCCCAGCCGGCTCAGGTACGCCGGGTTGAGGATCACGTACCGACGCCACAGCCGTTTCGGCTCCAGCCCGAGCCGCCACAGCCACTCCAGGCCGTACCGCTGCATCCAGGATGGCGGCTTGCGCAGCAGCCCGGCGTGGTAGTCGAAGGCCGCGCCGACCGCCATCAGCGGCATGTCCAGCAGCGGGCGCATGGCGTACGCGAAGATCTCCTGGCGGGGGCAGCCGAGGCCGACCAGCACCAGCCGGGCCCCTGAGTCCCGAATACGTTCGGCGATCTCAGCATCCTCACCAGGGCCGACGGCGCGGAACTTCGACGGCTCGACCCCGGCGAACTTCAACGCCGGGAACATCTGCTCCAGCTTCGGCACCAGCCGGTCCAGCGTTTCCTCGGTGGATCCGTACAGGTAGACCGGCAGCCCTTCGTCGGCGCAGCGCTGCAGCACCCGCAGGGTGAGCGTCGGCCCGTACACCCGGTCTTTCAGCCCGGCGCCATGCAGCAGGTTGAGCCCCCAGCGCACCGGTTGACCGTCCGGGGTGACCAGGTCGAACGAGTTGAGCCGGGCGTTGTGCGCCGGGTCGAGCACCCCGGTCATCACCCCGTGCACCGCGAGCGCGGTCAACGCCAGCGGCCGGCGCTCCCTGGCGGCGTCGATCACCCGCTCGGTGGCGGCCTCGTAGTCGACGGCGTCGACCAGCACCCCGAGCAGGTTGCGTTTGCCCTGGTCGATCATTTCCCGGGCACCCACTTGTCGACGTTGGCCTGGTAGATCTCCTGCAGGATCATCGGTACGTCGTAGACCTGCTTCCAGCCAGGGTAGTCACGCTGGAAAGCGGCGTTCGAGCCGATCCACCACTGGTGGTCGCCGACCCGGTTCGCCTCCTGGTACTCGGTGATCATCTTTTCGCCGGTGATCTGCTCGGCGATGGCGAACGCCTCCAGGTGCGAGCAGTTGGAGTGCCGGCCGCCGCCCAGGTTGTAGACCGCCGCCGGGCGCGGGTCGCGGAAGAACGCCTCGAACGCGGAGACCACGTCGTGGCTGTGGATCGCGTCGCGGACCATTTTGCCGCCGTACCCGAAGATCTTGTAGGTGCGTCGCTCCATGTTGCAGCGCATCAGGTAGCCGAGGAAGCCGTGCAGCTCGGTCGCCGAGTGCGCCGGGCCGGTCAGCGTGCCGCCCCGGAAGCAGGCGGTACGGATGCCGAAGTAGCGGCCGTACTCCTGCACCATGATGTCGGCGGCGACCTTCGACGCGCCGAATACCGAGTGCAGGCAGGCGTCGATCGACATGTCCTCGGTGATCCCGCCGGCGTACGGGTGGTCCGGGGTGATCTCCCACCGGGTCTCCTGCTCGATCAGCGGCAGGCTGTTCGGCCGGTCGCCGTACACCTTGTTGGTGGAGCAGTGGATCACCGGTGCCTCGGGGCAGTGTTCCCGGACGTTCTGCAGCACGTTGAGGGTGCCGCCGCCGTTGACGTCGAAGTCGGTGAACGGGTCGCGCACCGCCCAGTCGTGCGACGGCTGCGCGGCGGTGTGGATCACCACGGCGATGTCCCGGCCGTACCGCCGGAACAGGCCCGCCAGGGCGTCGCGGTCGCGGATGTCCACCGCCTGATGGGCGTACGCCGCACCGAGGTCGCGCCGCAGGGTCTCGACGTTCCAGGCGGTGGACGCCTCGGGGCCGAAGAACTCGCGGCGCATGTCGTTGTCGATGCCCACCACGTCCAGGCCGAGGCCGGCGAAGTGCCGGGCCGCCTCCGATCCGATCAGACCGCCGGAACCGGTAACCAACGCGACGCTCACACGACACTCCTGAGCTGGGGGGTGGAGTAAACGGTCAACAGGATATCCGGGCGATATGTGAAGAAGGCCCCGCCGTCCGGCGGAGCCTTCTTGATCGTTGCAAGCTGGTCCGGGTGGCTGGTGCCGCCCGACCTGCTGGTGGGGAAGGGGGGAGTTGAACCCCCACGCCCTTTCGGGCACACGGACCTGAACCGTGCGCGTCTGCCATTCCGCCACTTCCCCGGATGCTGTCCGGGACAGTCGGTAGAAGACTAACCCGGCCGGTCCTTCCCGATCCCGGTGGGGGTGTCGGTCGGGGCCACCCGCTGGCAGGTGCCGGGACATACTACGCTGTCCCTGGTCGCCCCGAGCTTGATATCGCCCGCGACGCCTGGCGAAGAGTAGCACGGGGCGGGTCGGTCGTTCGGGACAGGCCGGGAGCGGTGGTCGATCGGCGTGCGGGTGGCACGGGCGACGGCCGGATACCATCATGTCCTCGGAACCCGAGGAGGAGCCGGTGAGCGTGCTGCAACGCTTCGAGAAGCGTCTGGAAGGCCTAGTCGAAGGGGCCTTCGCCAAGGTGTTCAAGGGTGTCGTGCACCCGGTGGAGATCCTCAACGCGATGCAGCGGGAGGCTGAGGCCCACAAGGCGATCCTGGCTGGTGGGCGCACGCTGGTGCCGAACCGCTACGTAATCGATCTCTCGCCGTACGACCACAGTCGGCTGGCTCCGTACGCGGCGGCCCTGGCCCAGGAGCTCGCCCAGTCGCAGGCGGAGTTCATCGGTGAGCAGGCCTGGACGGTCTACGGCGACGTGATCGTCGAGATTGAGCGGGGCGACGGGCTCGACACCGGGATGTTCCGGGTGACGGCCGAGGTGTTCACCGGCGGCGACGTCGCGCCGGTGCAGCAGCCCGGGTACGACATGCCCGGGGGTGGTCAGGGCGGCTATCCGCCGTACGACCAGCAGGGCGGGGGGTACGGTCAACCGCCGCACTCGCCGGCCGGCACCCGCAACGTACGGCTGGTCTCGGGTGACGGGCGGACCTATCCGCTGCAGATGGGTTCGACCGTGATCGGCCGGGGTGACCAGGCCAATCTGCGCCTGCCGGACGTGGGGATCTCCCGCCGACACGCCCGGCTCGACTTCGACGGTGCTCAAGTGGTGCTGACCGATCTGGGGTCGACCAACGGGACCATGGTCAACGGGCAGCGGGTCTCCGCAGTGGCCCTGAACCCCGGTGACATGATCCAGCTCGGGACGACCACGCTCACGTTCCGAGTGGATGGCTAACCTTGCCCGAATTCGTCGTTGCCGTCGCCCGGGTCGGCTTCATCGTCCTGCTGTGGATCTTCGTCTTCACGGTGGTGGGGGTGATCCGTCGGGATCTGTTCGCCGGTGCCCGGTCCAGCCGCCTGGTCGCGGCTCCGCGCGGGGTCAGCAGCAGTACGGCACCGGCCCGGCCGGCCAAGGTCAAACGGGGGCGGGCCGCTCATCAGCTCGTAGTGACCGCTGGCCAACTGGCCGGGACTAAAATTACTTTGGGTGAGTCTCCGATTACGATAGGTCGGGCAGAGGACTCCACCCTGGTCATCACCGATGACTACGCGTCGGCGCGACACGCCCGGCTGATGCCCCGGGACGGCCAGTGGTTCATCGAAGACACGGGTTCCACTAACGGGACCTACCTGGACCGCGCTAAGGTCACCGGACCTACCCCCGTACCCCTCGCCGTGCCGATCCGAATCGGCCGCACATCTCTTGAGTTACGGCCATGACTCTGACCCTGCGCTATGCCGCCCACAGTGACCGCGGACTGATCCGTGACGGAAACCAGGACTCCGTCTACGCCGGGCCGCGGCTGCTCGCCGTGGCCGACGGCATGGGCGGGATGGCCGCCGGTGACGTCGCCAGCAACCTCGTCATCGGGGCACTCGCCCCGCTCGACGAGGACGTCCCCGGCGACGCCATGGTCGACGCCCTACGCGGCGCCGTCGGCCTGGCCAACCAGCACCTCCGGGACACCGTCGACGCCAACCCCCATCTGGAGGGGATGGGCACCACGCTGACCGCGACGCTCTTCTCCGGCAGCAAGATCGGCATGGTGCACATCGGCGACTCCCGGGCGTACCTGCTGCGCAACGGGGAGTTCGCGCAGATCACCAAGGACGACACCTACGTCCAGATGCTGGTCGACGAGGGCCGGATCAGCGCCGAGGAGGCCAGCAGCCACCCCCAACGGTCGCTGCTGACCCGGGCGCTGGACGGCCGGGACATCGACCCGGAGTACTCGGTACGCCAGGTCGTCGCGGGCGACCGCTACCTAATCTGCAGCGACGGGCTGTCCGGCGTGGTCAGCCCGGACACCATCGCCGAGACGCTGCGCGAGTACACCGACCCGGGCAAGTGCGTCGAACGCCTGGTCCAGTTGGCGCTGCGCGGCGGCGGCCCGGACAACATCACCGTCGTCGTCGCCGACGCCACCGACCAGAGCATCCACGAGCAGGCACCGATCGTCGGCGGTGCCGCCGCCCGCGACCGGGGCATGGCCACCGCCGCCGACGACTCCACCCCGGCCGCCCGGGCTTCCGCGCTGTCCGCGCCCCGGGCCGCCGTGCCGGAGCCGGCCGCCGCCGCTGCCGCCCCGGACGACGAGCCGCAGCGCCCCCGCCGCCGGCCGCTGCGCGCGGCGATCGTTCTGGTCGTGCTGGTCGGCATCCTCGGCGGTGGAGTCTGGGCCGGCTGGGCCTACACCCAGCGGCAGTACTACGTCGGCGCCACCGGCGAGGGCCAGCTGGCGATTTTCCAGGGCATGCCGGGCGAGGTGGCCGGCGTCAGCCTCTCCACCGTGCACCAGACCAGCGACCTCGCCCTGGACGACCTGACCTCCGTCGCTCAGGACCGGGTCAAGCGCGGCATCCACGCCGGCAGCGAAGCCGAGGCGCAGCGGCACCTGCTGGAACTCACCCGGGACGACGCGGGCAACCCCAACCTGAAGCCGATCTGCCCACCGACGCCCACCCCGACCCCGTCACCCACGCTGTCCCCGTCACCGGAGGCCGACGTGACCGGTTCGCCGGGTGCGACGCCCGAGGGCCTTGCCTCCGGATCACCGACCGGCCCGGCGAACAGCCCGTCACCGGGCGCCACCCCGAGCCCGTCAGGTGCCCCGGAGAGCTCCCCGGACGCCCCACCGGTCGAGCCGGTCCCGCCGGTGACCAACCCGGCCGGTTGCCGGACGGTCGGCTGAGGCCGGCGAGCGAGGTGAAGGAAACCCAGTGACCGCTTCAGTCGGACCCGCCCCGCCGGCCATTACCGGTGAGATGCCGCGGATCCGCCCCATCAGGACGCGGCGAAACGCCGAACTCGGCCTGCTGGCCCTCGCGCTCGCCGTGGTCGCGCTCTACTCGGCCGCGGCCGAAGCGGCCGTGCTCGGCACTATCCGGCCCGGCTTCTGGGTGCCGACCGCCGTGGTCGGCGCGGTCTTCGTCGGCCTGCACCTGGTCATCCGGTTCTTCGCCCCGCACGCCGACCCGGCCCTGCTGCCGGCGGTGGCCCTGCTCAACGGCATCGGCGTCGGTTTCCTGCGCCGCTACGACCTGGCCCAGGTGGCCGCCGCCGAACGGATCGACTATCCGATCTTCGCCGGCACCGGGGGGCGGCAACTGGCCTGGACCCTGGCCGCCGTGATGCTCGCCGCCGGACTGCTAGTCCTGGTCCGCGATCACCAGGTCGTCGCCCGGTACGCGTACACCCTCGGGCTGGCCGGGATCGTGCTGGTGATGATCCCGGCGGTGCTGCCGGCGCGGTACTCCGAAGTCAACGGTGCCAAGCTGTGGATCCTGATCGGCGGCTTCTCGATCCAGCCCGGTGAGTTCGCCAAGCTGGCCCTGCTGTCCTTCTTCGCGTACTACCTGGTCCGCAAGCGTGAAGTGTTGTCGCTGGCCAGTCGGCGGGTGCTCGGGATCGACTTTCCTCGGGGCCGGGACCTCGGCCCGGTGCTGGTGGTCTGGCTGCTCAGCGTCCTGGTCCTGGTCTTCCAGAAGGACCTCGGGACGTCGCTGCTCTACTTCGGCATGTTCGTCGTGACGCTGTACGTCGCCACCGAACGGGTCAGCTGGCTGATCATCGGTCTGCTGCTGTTCTTCGGCGGCGCCTTCCTGGCGTACCACCTGGGCAACATCGTCGGTGGCCCGTTCGCCAACTTCTACCAGCGGGCGAACATCTGGCTCGACCCGTTCTCCGACCCGTACGACGACGGTTATCAACTGGTCCAGGGCCTGCTCGGGCTCGGCACCGGCGGGCTGTTCGGCGCCGGACCCGGCGGCGGCCAGCCGTTGAAGGTGCCGGAGGTGCACAACGACTTCATCTTCGCCGGCCTCGGCGAGGAGATCGGCCTGTTCGGTCTCTCCGCGCTGCTCATCGTCTACCTGCTGGTCGCGCAACGCGGGCTGCGGGCCGGCCTGGCGGTACGCGACTCGTTCGGCAAGCTGCTCGCCGGTGGCCTGGCGTTCACCCTCTCCCTGCAGGTCTTCGTGATCGTCGGCGGGATCAGCGGGCTGATCCCGCTGACCGGTCAGACCACCCCGTTCCTGTCCGCCGGCGGCTCGTCGCTGATGGCGAACTGGCTGCTGGTGGCGATGCTGCTGCGGATCTCCGACGCTGGCCGTCGGCCGGTGGCGGGCGCTGAGCCCCGACCGCCCGGCGCGCCGGCCGGACCACCTGCCCAGTTGCACGGCGCGCCGACGGAGGTGATCCGCCGATGAACGCCCCGCTGCGCCGAGTCGGCGTGGTCATCATGGTGCTGTTCGGCCTGCTCTTTGTGAACCTCAACTGGGTCCAGGGCTACAAGGCCGAGGAGTACCGCACCAGCGACTACAACGGCCGGGTGCAGGTCGCCGAGTACGACCGGCAACGCGGCAACATCGAAGCCGGCGCCCGTGCCCTGGCCACCAGCACCCCGACCGACGGCGAGCTGCAGTATCTGCGCACCTACCCGGACAACGAGCTCTACGCGCACGTGATCGGCTACAAGCCGGTCAACCTGGCCGCCACCGGCGTGGAGAAGGCTGAGAACGAGTTCCTCGCCGGCACCAGCGACCAGCTCTTCGCCGACCGGGTCCGGGACCTGTTCACCGGCGAGGAGACCGGCGGCGGGAACGTGCTGCTCACCATCAACCGGCGGGCGCAGGAGACCGCGTACCGGCAGCTGCTGGACAACCGGGTCGGTGTCGACGTGGGCGCGGCGGTGGCGCTCGATCCGCGTACCGGCGCGCTGCAGGCCCTGGTCTCGCTCCCCAGCTTCGACCCGAACCCGCTGGCCAGCCACGACACCGGGGCGGCCCAGGAAGCCTTCAACGAGCTGGACAGCGACCCGAACCGTCCGCTGAACAACCGGGCCCTCGGCGAGGTGCTGCCGCCCGGCTCCACCTTCAAGGTCGTCGTCGCGGCGGCGGCCCTGGAGAACGGCACCACCGTCGAGACGCCGATCTCCGCCGGCCCGGTCTACCGGCACCCTGACTCCGGCACCGACATCCGCAACGCCGTCGACTCCATCTGCCCACAGGACGAGGTCACCCTGATCACCGCCCTGACCGACTCGTGTAACACCGGCTTCGCCAAGCTGGGTGTGGAGCTCGGCGCCGAGACGGTCAAGGCCAAGGCCCGCGACTTCGGCTTCGAGGACGAGGAGCTGGTCGTCGGCCGGACCAGCGGCGACGACGGCCTGCCGGTCGCGGCCAGCCGGACCGGCGACATCACCAACCCGGACGGCAGCGAGGACGGCGCGGCGCTGGCCCAGTCGTCGATCGGCCAGAACAACGTCCGGATGACCCCGCTGGAAGGCGCGATGATCGCGGCGGCGGTGGCCAACGGCGGCAGCCAGATGCGCCCGTACGTGATCCAGCAACTGCTGCACGCCGACCGGACCAGCAGCTACTACACCGCGGACCCGCGGGAGCTGCGCCAGTCGGTGAGCGGGTCGGTCGCCGCCGACCTGCAGGAGATGATGGTCAGCGTGGTGCGCAACGGCACCGGCCGCAACGCCCGGATCGACGGCTACACCGTCGGCGGCAAGACCGGCACCGCGCAGGCCGGCGAGGGCGACGACGACCACGGGTGGTTCATCGGCTTCGTCACGTCCGAGGACGGTGAGCCGATCTCGGCGGTCTGCGTACTGCTGGAAGGTGCCGGCAGCGGCGGCAGCGCGGAAGCGGCCCGGATCTCCGGCCAGATAATGCGGGCACTTGTCGCCGAGCGTGAGGGGCGATGAGATGCTGAGTTCCGGAGTCCTGCTCGGCGGCCGTTACCGGCTCGACGAGCGCATCGCCAGCGGCGGGATGGGCGACGTGTGGCGCGGCACCGACGAGGTGCTCGGCCGTACCGTCGCGGTCAAGAGCCTGCTCCCCGCGCTGCTGGAGGAGCCGGGCTTCGCCGAACGGTTCCGCGGCGAGGCCCGCACCATGGCCACCATCAACCATCCCGGCGTGGTCGACGTCTACGACTACGGCAGCGACAAGCACATCGCCTTCCTGGTGATGGAGTACGTCGAGGGCGACGCGCTGTCGCGCACCCTGTCCCGGGTCGGGCGGCTCACCCCGGCCCGCACCATGGCGCTGGTCGCCCAGGCCGCCGACGCGTTGCACGCGGCCCACGAGAAGGGCATCGTGCACCGCGACGTCAAGCCGGGCAACCTGCTGGTACGACCCAACGGCACGCTGGTGCTGACCGACTTCGGCATCGCCCGCTCGGAGATCGTCGGCCAGCTGACCGCCGCCGGCTCAGTGCTCGGCACCGCCTCCTACATCTCCCCGGAACAGGCGTCCGGCGCGGTCGCGACGCCGGCTTCCGACGTGTACGCGCTCGGCGTGGTCGCCTACCAGTGTCTGTCCGGTCGGCGGCCGTTCGAGGGCGACAATCCGCTGGAAATCGCCATGAAGCACGTGCGTGAAGTGCCACGTGCGCTACCGTCGGACATCCCACCCGTGGTCCGCAGCTTCGTCGAGCGCGCGCTCGCCAAGGATCCCTCGGCACGCTGGCAGAGCGCCGCCACGATGGCCGCCGTCTCCCGGCAGGCCGCCACCACGCTCGCCGGCCCGCCCCGGCCACCACACGCCCAGCAGCATCCCGGCCAGCAGCATCCCGGCCAGCACCCGGCCGCGCCCCGGCCCACCCCGGCGGCGCCGGTCTCGCCGATGGCGTCCGGCCCTGCACCCATGTCTCCCGGGCCGATGTCGCCGGGGCCGATGTCGCCGGGGCCGATGTCGCCGGGGCCGATGCACCCCGGCTCGGTGCCGCCCAATTCGGTGCCGCCCGGTCAGCGGCCGCCGCTGGGGCAGCCGATGCCCGGACCACCCGGCTACCGGCCGGCCACCGCGCCGATGATGCCGGCCGGGTATCCGGCCGGCTACCATCACCCTGCCACCCCGGCGCGGCAGCCCCTTCCCGCGTCGGGTCGTCCACCCAACCCGTACGGCTACAACCGGCCACCAGCCCCGCCCCAGCGGTCCGGTGGCCTGCACCGGCAAGTGTTCACCGTCCTGGCGATCATCCTCGGAGCGTTGATCGTGTTGCTCTGCACCGGGCTGGTCGCTTACAAGATCATCGACAGCGCCGGCAATTCGGCCGCTCTGGGGCAACCCGTGGTGCGATTGGTTACGGCTGAGAACCAGATGGCAGCCGGACACGTCGAAATCAGCGTGGGACCCGTACCGTCGATGGAAGCACCCGACTTGGTCCGATCCGATGACGACCAGACGAGCGAAGGACGACAAGGACGATGACCGCGCAGGCCCGCCTGCTAGGTGGCAGGTACCAAGTCGGCGAGTTGCTCGGCTATGGCGGTATGGCCGAGGTTCACCGCGGCCGTGACCTGCGGCTCGGCCGTGATGTCGCGATCAAGATGCTGCGCACCGACCTGGCCCGGGACCGGACCTTCCAGGAACGGTTCCGGCGCGAGGCGCAGAACTCCGCCTCGCTCAACCACCCGGCGATCGTCGCGGTCTACGACACCGGCGAGGAGTACGCCGCCACCGGCGAGCCGCTGCCGTTCATCGTCATGGAGTTCGTCAACGGCCGCACCCTCAAGGAAGTGCTCGCCGCCGAGGGCCGGCTGCACCCGCGTCGGGCCCTGGAATACTGCGCCGACGTCTGCGCCGCCCTGGAGTTCAGCCACCGGCACGGCATCATCCACCGGGACATCAAGCCCGGCAACGTCATGCTCACCCAGACCGACCAGGTCAAGGTGATGGACTTCGGCATCGCCCGCGCGCTGGCCAGCGGCGCGACCACGATGACCCAGACCTCGGCGGTGATCGGCACCGCGCAGTACCTCTCCCCGGAGCAGGCCCGGGGCGAGTCGGTGGACGCCCGATCCGACGTCTACGCGGCCGGCTGTGTGCTGTTCGAGCTGCTCTGCGGCCATCCGCCGTTCGTCGGGGACAGCCCGGTCAGCGTCGCCTACCAGCACGTCCGGGAGGACCCGCGGGCGCCGAGCGAGATCAACCGGGACGTCACCCCGGCGATCGACGCGATCGTGTTGAAGGCGCTGGCCAAGAACCCGGTCAACCGTTACCAGAGCGCCGGCGAGATGCGCGCCGACCTGCTGCGCGCCGCCTCCGGCCGGCCGGTGCTGGCCACCCCGGTGCTGCGCGACGACGACGAAACCGCGGCGATGGGCGCCACCGGGCGTACCGGCTCGACCCAGCGGATCCCCGGCGGCGTCGGCGGCCCGCCGCCGAGGCGGACCTCGCCGGCGGTCATCGCCGGGCTCAGCGCGCTGGGCGTCTTCGCGGTGATCGCCCTGGCCACCGGGCTGATCTGGATGAACCAACCCGACGAGCCGGTCACCGTCGTTCTGCCCCGCCTGATCGGCGCGCAGATCGAACAGGCCCAGCTGACCCTCACCGACCTGCAGCTGACAGCGGACGTCACCCCTCGCGACGACCCGAACTGTACGGTCAACACCGTCGTCGAGCAGTCGCCGGAGCCGGGCGCCGTCGAGCGGGGCTCCGAGGTGGCCCTCGTCGTCTGCTCCGGTCCAGGCAAGGTCCAGGTGCCCGACATGAAGGGCTTTACCCGCAGCGCGGCCGAGCAGCAGCTCACCGACCGGAAGCTGATCGCCGTTTTTGAGGAGGTGGACAGCTCGGCACCGAAGGACCAGGTGGTCGAGGTGCCCGGCGCCGGCGAGTTGGTCGAGGTGGGCAGCGAGGTCGAGGTGCACGTCTCGCTCAACAATCTGCGGGACATGCCGAACGTCGTCGGCTACACCGAAGCCCAGGCCGTCGCGACGCTTGAAAACCGCGGCTTCGACCCGCGGGTGATCGACGGGGAGGAAGTCGACCCAGCCGATGCCGGCATCGTCACCAGCCAGAGCCCGAACAACGGCGAGCACCGGGTCAACTCCCGGGTGGAAATCGTTGTCTCCCAGCCCCGGCAGGAGGAGGAGCCGTCGCCGGACCCGACCGGCAGCCCGTCGCCGACCGGATCCCCCCCGACGACCAGCCCGCCACCGGGCGACGGTGACGGCGAGGGCGGTGGTGGCGGCTCCAGCACCCCAGGCAGCGGAGTGAGCGGTCTGCTGCCCACCGCGCCCGTCTCCCGGCTGTTCGACTGAGTCGCGGGCTGCGCTCCCAAAGGCCAGGCCAGGCCCGGCCTGGACTCAGGCCGATACGAACGCGGCCCGCCGCCGGGTCTCCACCTCGGCGGCGAGCCGCGGTGCCCGCTGCCGGGCCTGCGGCAGACCGCACCCGGCCAGCCAGTTCGCCAGCATCAGGTGGCCGCCCTCGGTGAGCACCGACTCGGGGTGGAACTGCACACCCTCGACCGGCAGGCTCCGGTGCCGCATCGCCATCACCACCCCGGACGCGGTCCGGCCGGTGACCTCGATCTCGGCCGGCAGGCTGTCCTCGCGTACGGCGAGGGAGTGGTAGCGGGTGGCGGTGAACGGGTCCGGCAGCCCGGCCAGCACCCCGACGCCCCGATGCTCGACCAGCGAGGTCTTGCCGTGCAGCAGCTCGGGAGCACGTTCGACGACCCCGCCGAACGCGGCACCGATCGCCTGGTGACCGAGGCAGACGCCGAGGATCGGCAGGTGTCCGGCGTACCGCTCGATGACCTCCAGGCAGATGCCGGCGCTGCCCGGCGCACCCGGCCCGGGGGAGAGCAGCACACCGGCCGCGCCGAGCCGGCCGACCTCGTCGACGGAGATCTCGGCGTTGCGCCGAACGTCGCATTCGGCACCCAGCTGGCCGAGGTACTGCACCAGGTTGAACACGAACGAGTCGTAGTTGTCGATCACCAGTACGCGCACGCGGACACCTGACTCTAGTCGCCGTTCACATCGGGTACGGGGTTGTTCGTCTCGGTGTCGTACGGCAGCTCGTAGTCGCCGGCGCCGCCACTGTCCGGGTCGCCGCCGTCGCCGTCGCCGTCGGCCGGACCGCCGTCGCCGGGGTCGGTACCGGTGCCGCCGCCGTCCTCGGTCACCTGGACGTCGTCGAACGGCAGCAGCGGCTCCGCCCACGGGAAGACCACGTACCAGAGCAGGACGACCGTCAGCCCGGCGAGCAGCGCCGAACCGATCAGCTTGCCGGGCGTGCCGAACGGGAGCTTGCGCCAGATCCAGGCGTACATGGCTCAGCCGCCGAGTTCCGCCGGTCGGCCATCGGCCTTGGGCTGGCTGCGAACCAGCGCCGCGTGCACGATCAGCCGCTGGTAGTTGTCGAACTTCGGGTGGCAGGTGGTCAGGGTCAGCATCGCCTCGGTCGGCTGCGCCCGGCGGTCGCCGGGGACGGCGGCGACCACTTCGGTCTGGTTCGGCAGCACGATGTGGTTGCGGGTGACCGCGTACACGTGCCAGGTGTCCCGGTCCTCGACGACAATCCTGTCGCCGTCGCCCAGCTCGTCCAGCCGCCAGAAGGTGGCCCGGTTGCGGTGCCCGGCCACCGAGAAGTTGCCGATCTCCCCGGGGCCGGCGCTGTCCGGGTAGTGACCCGGCGCGTACCGGATGTCGTCCTGGCCGACGCCCTCGACGACGATCCAGTTCTTGTCCAGCTTCGGGATGTAGAGCCCGGCGACCGGGGTGCCCTGCACCTGGATGGTGGGGGACGCCTCGGGCTCGGGCGTGGGCCCGTCGCTGACGACCGGCTCGGGCACTTCGGCCCATTGCTGGGCGAGCTGGTCGCTGAGCTCGTTCTGGTGGGCGTTGACGATGACCGACTTGCCCCAGATCTCGTAGCCGGCGAAGAGCAGCACCACGATGCCGAAGGTGATCAACAGCTCCCCGGTTGCCCGGGCGGTGGCGCGCAGCGCGGTCCAGATGGTGGGTCGGGTCAATTCGGAGTACACGCTCTTGTAACCGCTGTCGGTGCGCTCCGGTCGCAACTTCACCACCCGCTCACCGCGACGGGGGGCGGCACCGTCGCGCGCGCCAGAGCCGCCCGGGTCGGGCCCCGGCTCGGCCCCGGACGCTGATTCTCCGTTGGGCGGCGGCTGGTAGCTGCTGATGACTACCGGCAGCACTGTGGTGGACGTGGCAGGCTCGGCGGGGTAGGGGGGGATGACGGCCGTGCGGGCAGCATCGTCGCGCTCGGGCTGTCGGGGGCGCCGGTACAGGGCCAGTTCCTGGGGCGAGTAGCCGGGCTGGTGCTGATGCGCCGGGGGTGTCGGGCCCGGGGCCGGTGCCGGGTTCGGCCCGGTGAAGCGGGGAAGCACCGTGGCCGAGTCGTCGGTGTGATACGCGCGGTGCCGGCCCGAGTCGTGCGGTTGGTCGGGATGGCCGGGCGCCCCTGGACGGTCGGGCACCCCGGGCCGGGTCATCGCGCCGACTCCGGAACGGTGGTGTGTCGCAGCGCTGCCGAGCCGTCGAACGCCGGCACGGTCAGCTCGGCTTCGATGGTCTCCTGGTAGCCCAGCTGGAAGTGGGTCACGGCGTCTCTGAACAACTGCACCCCTTCGGAGTCGGCCAGCGCCTGCTGCAGGGCGCTGGGGTCACCGATCGCGGCGATCCGAAATGGGGGCGAGTAGACCCCGCCGTGCAACAACAGCGTGTTCCCGACACAGCGTACCGCGCTGGTCGCCAACACCCGTACGTTCATGATTGACATCGCTTCGGCGCCGCCGGCCCACAGTGCGTTGACCACTGCCTGTACGTCGCTCTGGTGCACCACCAGGTCGTCGTTGCTGGCACCGTCCGGCAGGTCGGTCAGCCGCGGCGCGTCGTCGAGCTCGATGATGACGCCCGGGCCGGCCAGCGCGGTGAAGCCGGCCGCCGACCGGTTCGCGTCGATCCGGGCCTGCTGCCGGGCGATCGGCTCGTCCGACCCGGCGACCAGCTCCGTCTGCTGGTCGACCTGGTCGCGCAGTTGGGCGGCTCGTTCCTCGGCGGCGGCGAGCTGGGTACGGCGGTCGTCGATCAGCTGCGCGAGCTGTGGTCGACGGTCCTCCCGCAGGCTGGTGCCGCTGGCGGTGGTGGCGGTCGTGGTGAACAGCAGGCCGGCGAGCAGCGCGATCAGCGGTACGCCGGCGGACCAGCCGGGCTGCTCCGCGCCGCGCCGGCGACGCAGCAGCCCGCGAACGGCGCGCCGGACCACGTCCCGCCAGGACGCGCTGCCGGAGGTGTACTCCACCTCGGCCCCCTCTCCGCCTGCCAGCCATCGACAAGTGTCCGCATAATGGACCACCTGAGCGGTCTGTCGCACCTGGTGGACCTGGTTGTGCCCAAATGTCGCTGCTACCGTGCTGCGGCCCGTGGCCGGATCGCGGCAACTTGACTACGCTAGCTCTTGAACATTATTGGCCATGGACCGTCGCCGCTGCGTCCGGTTGCCGGGCCGGATGATAGCCACCAGGAGAGCGTCGTGCCCAAGTCGCAGGTTCGCAAGAAGAAGGTCTACACCCCGCCGACCGACGTCCGCCCGACCCAGACGGCTGCCACCCGCAAGCCGAGTCCGATCTGGCTGCCGATCAGCGCCGTCTCGTTGATCGTCTTCGGCATCGGCTGGCTGGTCGTCTACTACCTGTCGGAGACCGCCTACCCGGTCGCCTCCTGGGGCTACTGGAACCTGGCGATCGGGTTCGGTGCCATGGTGAGTTCGCTGATCCTGCTCTCCCGCTGGCGCTGACCCGGTTCACAGTCGGTCCGCAGTCGGCCCGCCAGTGCCGCCCAAGGTCGGTCGGTGTCCACGAGGATGCCGGCCGACCTGCTGTTTTGTCGGGGGCCGGGCGCCGGCGTGGCGGCGACGCTGCCATAGGGTGGCGAGTACCGGTCGCCGGTACGGTGCGACGCTCGTCACATTACCCATGGGTAACTTGGCGGTAGGCTGAAGCTCCGTGGCCGGCCTTCCGGTCACTCTGCCGCTCGTCCGCAGCACACCGGGAGGCCAACGAATGGGTACGGTCCAGATCGTCACCACGGTGGTCGCCGCCATCGTCACCGCCGTCGCGGTGGTGCTCGCCGGCCGGGCGGTCTGGCAGTTCGTCTCGATCATCCGACTCGGCAAGGCCGACCCGCACCGCACCGGTGACCCGGCCACCCGGGCGAAGGTGATGCTGAGCGAGACCCTCGGCCACACCCGGATGCTCAAGTGGAGCGTCGTCGGGGCGGCCCACTGGTTCGTCATGGTCGCCTTCATCGTGCTCTCCATCCTCGTGCTGGAGGCGTACTTCGAGGTGGTCAACGCCGGCGGTGGCATTCCGGTGATCGGCGGTTGGCTGCTGTACGGGCTGGTCACCGAGCTCATCTCGATCCTCGGCATGGCGGGTATCGGCGTGCTCATCGGGATCCGGCTGGCGAACCGGCCGACCCGGACCGGCGGCCGGTCACGGTTCACCGGCTCGACGATGTGGCAGGGCTACTTCGTCGAAGCCGTCGTGCTCGCCGTACTGATCTGCGGCTTCTTGATCCGTGGCTTCCGGGTGGCCACCGACCACTTCGACTTCCCGGTCTGGGCCACCCCGGTGAGCCACGCGCTCGGTGCCGTCCTGCCCGCCTCCGAAGCGGCGATCAGCATCACCGCCCTGGTCAAGATCCTCATCTCGATGACCTGGCTGATCGTCATCGCGTTGACGCTGACCATGGGGGTGGCCTGGCACCGGTTCGCCGCCTTCTTCAACATCTACTTCAAGCGGGACCCCGGCCGGCCCAACTCCGGCCTCGGCGCGCTGCGGCCGATGATGAGCGACGGCAAGCCGCTCGACTTCGAAGAGGCCGACCCGGAATCCGATCAGTTCGGGGTCGCCCAGGTCGAACAGTTCAGCTGGAAGGGCCTGCTCGACTTCACCACCTGTACGGAGTGTGGCCGCTGCCAGTCGCAGTGCCCGGCCTGGAACACCGGTAAGCCGCTGTCACCGAAACTGCTCGTGCTGTCGCTGCGCGACCACGCCTACGCCAAGGCGCCCTACCTGCTCGCCGGCGGCGGCAAGGACCTCACCGGCGAGGAGAAGGGTACGGCCGAACAACTCGCCAAGGTCGATGCCCTGGCGCTGGCCGAGGCCGACCGCCCGCTGATCGGCGGCGCCGACGACGGCGGCGTCATCGACCCGGACGTGCTCTGGTCGTGCACCACCTGCGGGGCCTGCGTGGAGCAGTGCCCGGTGGACATCGAACACGTCGACCACATCGTCGACATGCGCCGCTACCAGGTGCTGATCGAGTCGAGCTTCCCCAGCGAGGCCGGCGTGATGCTGCGTAACCTGGAGAACAAGGGCAACCCGTGGGGTGCTCCGCCGAACACCCGGGAGGACTGGACCAAGGGGCTCGACTTCGCGGTCCCCCGAGTCGGCGAGGTGGACGACTTCGAGTACCTGTTCTGGGTCGGCTGCGCCGGCGCGTTCGAGGACCGGGCCAAGAAGACAACCCGCGCGGTGGCGACCCTGCTGCACGAAGCCGGCGTCGACTTCGCCATCCTCGGCGAGGGCGAGACCTGCACCGGCGACCCGGCCCGCCGGATCGGCAACGAGTTCGTCTTTCAGATGCTGGCCCAGCAGAACGTCGAGACCCTCAACGAGGCGTTCGGCGACCGGGAGCCGGCGAGACGCAAGATCGTCGCGACCTGCCCGCACTGCTTCAACACCCTCGGCAACGAGTACGGCCAGCTCGGCGGCCACTTCGACGTCGTACACCACACCCAGCTGCTGGCCCACCTGGTCGCCGCCGGCAAGCTCACCCCGGTCACCCCGGTCGACGGTGGGTTGACCTACCACGACCCGTGCTACCTGGGCCGGCACAACCGGGTGTTCAGCCCGCCCCGGGAGGTGCTCGGTGCCGCGTTGACCGCAGGTGCCGAGGCGGGCGGCGACGCGGCTCAGCTGCGGGAGATGCCGCGCAACTCGGAACGCTCGTTCTGCTGCGGTGCCGGCGGGGCGAGGATGTGGATGGAAGAGCGGATCGGCAAGCGGGTCAACGTCGACCGGGTCGAGGAGGCGCTCTCCACCGGGGCCCAGACCATCGCGGTCGGTTGCCCGTTCTGCTACACCATGCTCGGCGACGGGGTCACCGGCAAGCAGTCCAGTGGCGCGGCGGACGAGAACGTCGAGGTCGTCGATGTGGCGACGGTGCTGCTCAGGTCGGTCAAGCCGGCGGTAGCATCGTCGGCGTCATCGTCGGCCGAGGAGTAGGGAGAAGCGGGTGCTGGGTTGGGCCCGCGAGTTCCTCGCCCAGCCCTGGCCGTTCCTCACCCTCGCGGTGCTGGCCGGCGTGAGCCTGCTGGTGCACCGGCCGCTCGCCGTACGGCTCGGTTGGGCGCGCTGGCCGACGCTCGGGATGCTTGTCAGCGCTGCCGCGATCGCCGCGCTCACCCTGCCACCGGCGCCGACCGGGTCCGGCGTACCGCTCGCCCCCGGGGTCTCCGTTTCCGGCCCGGACGGCCAGGTCTTCGCCGCGTGCCTCCGGTCGCTCACCGATCCGGCGGTGCTGTGGTCCGGGCTGGTCACCGTCGACTCGCTCGGTGAACGGGTCGGCAACGTGGCGATGTTCGTACCGCTGGCGTTCTGTACGGTGCTGGCGGTCCACCGGCCAGTGCTGGCCACCGGGCTGCTCGTGCTGGCCCCGGTCGTCGTCGAAGTAGGCCAGGCGGTGCTCGGCGTCGGCCGCGAGTGTGTCGGCTACGACTGGGTCAACAACGCGACCGGGGCGCTGATCGGGGCGGTCGGCGGCAGTGTGGTCCGGTTGCTGTGGCGGCGGTTCGCGCCGTCGCCTACCGGGGTCAGCTAGCTGCCAGTCGCGACGTCGGTGGCGGTGAAGACGCTGCGGGCGACCGTCGCCCGGTACCCGTCGACGACGTCGGTGGTCGCAGCGATCGGCCAGGCCGCCGGCCCGAGCACCGCAGGCGGCCGGCGCCGCGCGTCCGAAAGCCGTGCAGCACCGACGTCCGGCACGTCGAGTGCGTTCAGCAGGCAGGCCAACGCGGCGGTACGCGGTCCGACCGGTCCGGCGCCGCGCTCGGCGGCGGCCAACCGTCGCCGGGTCTCCGTCTCAGCGGGCGGTTCGACGCCGTCCGGCGGAGCGAACCTGGTCCGGGGCAGGACCCAGAGCACCCGGTCCCGTTCCCGGCGGAGCACCCCCGAGGCGACCAGCCCGTCGAGTACCTCCTCGACCACACCGTGGGACAGCTCGACCACCCAGTCGCGGGTTGCGCGGCCAGGCTCGGCCTGGATCCTGATCCGTACCTGGTCGAGGAACTCCCGGCCGTGGCCTCGACCCGGGGCTTCGCCGGGCGCGTACCTGCCGGCGGGATCGTCGCCGGCCAGCACCCGGCCGTCTGCGTCAATCGAGATCTGCCCGCCGACGGCGAGGTCGCACAACACCGCCCCGGCGACGGCATAGTCGAGCTCCGGGGATGCGACGGACGCGGCCCCGGAACCGTCATAGCTGAGCAGGACGAGCTCCTCCGCGAGGCTGAGCGACTCCATGTCATCACGCTAACCGCCCAGACCGGTGACTGCAGGAGAAGCGGTAGCTGCGGGGGAAGCGGAGGCGGCAGGCGGTCTTGAACGAACACCGCGCTTTCCAATAAGGTGATGCACCGACCGCTGCGGATGTCGGCCTCCGTACCCCCGCCCGTGAGGCCCCAGCGATCGAACCATTGAAGGAGTCGCTGCCAATGGCACGTGCGCTCGCGAATTCGCACATCCATCGTCACAGTGGGTCCCGGTATCGACGCGGAGAGCATTGGCGTGTACGGGTTCCTCAACGTATCGCAATTGCGCTGTTGCTTGCCGCAACTGCGCTGGTCTTCCCGGCTGGACCGGCCCACGCCGAGCCGACGCTGGCTGAGATCGAAGCCGAGTTGGACGCCCAGTGGCTGAAACTGGAACCGGTCATCGAGCAGTACAACAAGGTGCACAGCGAGCTCAAGGCCAACGAGAAGAAAGCGGCCGCGCTCGACGAGAAGATCCGCCCCCTGTCCCTGCAGGCCAACTTGGCGGCGGACGAGATCGGCGAGGTTGCCAACCGCTACTACCGGACCGGGCCGTCGAGCGAACTGAACGCCCTGCTCCGGACCGGATCGCCGACCAGCCTGGCGGATCAGCTCGTGGTGCTGGACCGAATCTCCAAGCGTCGGCAGGAAAAGATCACCGCTGTTTTGGAGACCCGGGACCGCTATCTCGCCGAACGGCAGACGCTGGACGAGTTGATCACGAAGCAGCAGGCACAGGACAAGACGCTCGCCGAGCAGCGCAAAACCATCAACGCCGAGATCAAACGCCTGGAACGGGCGCGCAACGCCGCGTACCAGTCCACCGGCTACACCGGCGGATCCGGTGCCTCCGGCCCGTGCCCGGCGGTGTCGGTCGGCGGAGCCGCCGGAACCGCGGTCCGCACCGCCTGCGCACAGCTCGGTAAGCCGTACGTCTGGGGTGCCACCGGGCCGAACGCCTTCGACTGTTCCGGCCTGACCCAGTACGCCTGGGCAAGTGCCGGTGTCAGCCTCACGCATTACACCGGAACTCAGTGGAATCAGGGCAGTTCGGTCAGCCGTGCCAACGCCAAACCCGGGGATCTCGTATTCTTCTTCAGTGATCTGCATCACGTGGGGATCTACATCGGTAATGGCCTGATGGTGCACGCTCCCCGCGCGGGTCAACCCGTGCAGATGGAGAACATCGACAACATGCCGCTCGCCGGATTCAAGCGGGTCGGCTGATCGTGGCAGGTCAGCCAGCCTGCTGAGGCAATCTGAGTGGCGCGCGTTGGCTGGCCGAACGTACGGGCGGACCGGTATGAACGGGCCGGTCCGCCCGGGAAAATTCGAACGCTTGAGCGATGGCAGCCTATGTACGATACGCAATCGTCTGTGTACTCAATGAGATAGTCCATGTTCTCGCTTGCGTAGCGAGAACGCCGCTCTCTACTCTTGGGGATCGTCGAGTCGGGAGGACGTCAACCAACCGGGTTGACCTCGGCCTGACACCGCCTAATCGCCGTCTGACGGCGAGCCGGGGACCCACGGCACTTCCGGGGTGAATCCGCAGGCCACCTGCGGTAGGGCGTCTCCTTTCCGCCCGAACCCGGCAGCTAACCCGGTAGGCGGTCTGGGGAGAAGGAGTCCGGTGGCTACGAGCGCCCCTCGGCGATACCTCCGGTGGTCCAGCCGCGACCATCGGCGAAAATCGCCGCACGACCCTAGCCGAGTACTCTCCGCGTTGGTCGCCGCCACCACCGGCGTCGGTCTGCTGCTGGTAGCAGCGCCGGCGCAGGCGCAGCCCACCGTCGCCGAGATCGAGTCGCAGATCGACGAGGTCTGGGCCGAGCTCGAACCAACGATCGAACGGCACAATGCCGTACGGCAGGACCTTGCCGCCAAGAAGAAGAAGGCGGACGAACTACAGAAGAAGATCAAGCCACTGCAGATCCAGATCGACCTGGCGATGGACCGGGTCAGCGAGTTCGCCGCCCGGTCGTACAAGGGTGGTAGTCCGTCGGTCTTCAACGCGATCCTGACCAATGGCAAGCCGACCCACCTCGCCGACCAGCTCGAGCTGCTGGACCAGTTCGCCCGGCGGCAGGCCCGCGACGTGCAGGCCGTCGTCGACCTCAGGAACGAGTACGCCGCGAAGAAGGCCCCGCTCGACGATTTGATCGTCGAGCTGACCAGCACCGAGGCTCAGCTGGCGGCGAAGGCCAAGGAGATCGACGCCGAGGTTGACCGGTTGCAGGACCTGCGCCTGGAGGCGTACGGCTCGACCAACACCCTCGGCTCGCTGCGTCCCGCGCCCTGCCCGGCGACTTACCCCGGCGGTGCGGCCGGCAAGGCGGTCACCTTCGCCTGTGCGCAGATCGGCAAGCCGTACGTCTGGGGTTCAGCGGGACCGGGCAGCTACGACTGTTCGGGTCTCACCCTGGCCGCTTGGGCGCAGGCCGGCGTCGCGCTGCCGCACAACGCCGCCCGGCAGCGCCAGGTGACCGCCAACGTCAGCCGGGACGAGTTGCGCCCCGGCGACCTCATCTTCTACTACAGCGGGCTCTCCCACGTCGGCATGTACGTGGGTAACGGCTGGATCGTGCACGCCCCCCAGGCGGGCGAACCTGTGCAGATGCGCAAGATCGGTTCGAGTGTGCACAGTTACGGCAGGCCCGGCTAGACCTCACTCCTCCCCATGGCCTGGCGCGTGCCGCTGATCCCCCCGTCAAGCGGCAGCACCGGCCACCGGAAAGGCGCCCTCCCATGTCTCCCCCCGGCTTGGGAGGGCGCCTTTCGCCTCCCCACCGCGGGCGCGCCGGCGCTGCGACAGCCCAGCCGGTTCAGCTGGTCGGCCAGGTGCGCCACCGCTGCCAGGACCGGCTCGGAGTGGGTCCACGCTGTCCCTGGTACCGGGATCCGTAGACCGCCGACCCGTACGGATGCTCGGACGTCGACGAGAGCCGGAAGATGCACAGCTGGCCGATTCTCATCCCGGGCCAGAGCTTGATCGGCAGGTTGGCCACGTTGGACAACTCCAACGTCACGTGGCCGGAGAAGCCGGGGTCGATGAAGCCGGCGGTGGAGTGGGTCAGCAGGCCCAGCCGACCCAGGCTCGACTTGCCCTCCAGCCGGGCGGCCAGGCCGTCGCCGAGCGAGACGACCTCGAGCGTGGAGGCGAGGACGAACTCACCGGGGTGCAGTACGAACGGGTCGCCGCTGGGCACCTCGACCTGGGACGTCAGATCGTCCTGCCGAGTCGCCGGGTCGATGTGGGTGTACAGGTGGTTGTTGAAGACCCGGAAATACCGGTCGAGCCGGACATCGATGCTCGACGGCTGGACGAGCGAAGGTTCGAACGGCTCGAGGGAGAGTCCGCCGGTCTTGGTCTCCGCGACGATGTCCCGGTCGGAGAGAAGCATCGTCACACGATAGCGACCGTCCGGCCGGTGCGACCGCGCGGCCGGCTGTCCGGCCGGTACGTACCCGGATTGGCCTTGACGGGCGATCCCCCTATCTCTTCGTACACATGTTCGATAGAATCATCGCATGGCAACCTGGTCCGAGTTCGCAGCCGACGAGCCCCGCCTGGCCACGGCGATCCGACTCCTCATGCAGCAGTACGGTCCCGGCCTCGGCTACCTCGCCACCGTCCGAGCCGACGGTGGTCCCCGGGTGCACCCGGTCTCCCCGGTGATCACCGACAACGGGCTGTTCTGCTTCATCATCGACTCGCCGAAGCGGCGTGACCTGGAGCGGGATGGCCGGTACGCGCTGCACTCGTTCCCGCCGGAGGAGAGTGACGACGAGGCGTACCTGGCAGGTCGGGCGCATCCGGTCACCGATCGGGCCAAGGTGGGTCGGCTCGCCAGCGATCTCGGGGCCGTGCCGCACGTCGACTGGCGACTGTTCGAGTTCTCCGTCGACGTGGCGATGGTGGCGCAACGCGGTGGCAGCACCGGCCACTACGCGGCGGCGGCGCCACGGCAACCAGCCGTCCAGGTCTGGCTCGACCCGACCAGCGGCAGCGTCTCCCATCCGGTGCCGACCCCGGTCGCCTGCTGACCCGCCGCGTGGCACCGGCCGACGCGTCGACGCCCTACCCGTTGAAGCCCGGTCGACGGGTGTCGAGCCGTACCCCATGCTGTGCTCGGTTGGCGGCCGGGCCTGTTGCGCAGTGACCGGGCTGACCGGGTAGAGTGGGTCCGCTCGCGGGTGTAGTTCAATGGCAGAACATCAGCTTCCCAAGCTGACAGTGCGGGTTCGATTCCCGTCACCCGCTCCAACACACGAAGCCCTGGTCGGGGCCATCATCCCAACCAGGGCTTGCGCTGTACGTACGCGGGATCGTCGCGAGGTTCCTACTTCCGTGGGTACGCGGCCTGCAGTACTTCGCGGATCAACTCGCTGGGGCTGCGGTTCGTCAGCTCTGCCACCTTTTTGATCATTTCGTAGGTTTGGTCATCAACTCGGATGCTGATCTTGTGCGAGGCGCCGCCGCTGCTGGAGAGCGGCGGTCTGCCGACCCGGCGGGGGGCGAGACTGTCGGGGTCGTATCCAGCCTCTGCCTCTGCGACCAGCTCGCTCTCCAGCTGCGACGTGAGCGCTGTACCGTTCTTGGTCTGTCGGCTGGCTGCCCGAGTCGCCCGGGCTCCGGTGGTGGTTGCTCGGCGCGGTGCCTTTGCCTTGTTAGAGGTCGTGGAGGTCGTTCGGTCCTTCGTCGTTCGCGTTACACCCGCCATGGCTTCGCCTCCTTGTAGAGCCGGTTGTACTTAGGTCGCATGTCCATGGAGTGGATCACGCGTAGCGTCCCGTCCAACAACTCGATGGCGACGACTTCGAGAGCGACGCCGTCCCTGTCGTCGCCGAGGAACAGCAGCCGTTCTGGCCGGTCCGGGGTTCTGGTGGAAGGGCGGACGGCTGACCGCAGTGTTCGATGACGTACCGTGATCGTTGTTGCGCTATGTTGTGCTTGCCGGCGGACTGCGCCCACGAGTACCTGTACCTGGCCACGCATCGCATTTTGTCCGACGAAACCTGTCCTGGCTAGGATGACACGTGTACTCGGCCGCAGGCAAGGGCTCGGCCAGGCAACTCGATCTGTGGTTGCGGTGAGAGTTCCCTGCGCGCTGTCCGGTCGTGCCATTGGCGTGTCAGTAGGCCAGGATGATCAAGGCCAGCCCAGGTTACGGGAGGCCGCCTCGGAACCACGCCGCCTCGGCGGACGTGATGCCGCAGGTGCATCCTGATGCACCTGCGGCATCAAGCTGAACAGGTGACCACCGGCCCGAGGGGGCACACTGCGTGCAACGCCGCCGCGCGTCATCACCGACCTTGCGGTGTGGACGACGTCGGGCCGATACCCAGCAGCGCCAGCGCGGCGACCCGGCTTTCGATCACCTGGATCCGGTCGGCCCGTTCCGTCGGGGACCAGTGAGCCTGCTGGTTGGTCACCTGCCCGGGCCACTTCCGGTAGAGCAACCCCGGCTCGTCGATGAAGTGACCGTCGCTGACCGTGCTCGCGGCGAGGAGTAGCCCGGTGTCCTCCGAGGCGGGCAGCGCCAGCCAGCCGCCCAGGGCCAGCAGCAGGTCCGTACGGATGCACAGCGTCGCCGGGTGCACCGGCAGCCGGTAGGCGTCCTCCTGCCAGCACCGGTGGACCGTACCGGCGGGCAACCGGCCGCCCGGTGGATCGGTGGCCATCCGTATCGTGCTGTGGTCGCTCAGCAGATCGAGCGCCGCCGCCGTCGTCCAGCCGACCGTCGGGTCGGCGGTGAGGATCGCGATGTCATGGGCCAGCGCGTCGGAGGTCAGCCGGTCGTCGGCGTCGAGCACCTTGACCAGCGGCCCGTCGACGCGGGACAGCGCCATGGTGCGGGTGACGCCGGGGCCACCAGGGCGGTTGTGGCCGACGCTGATCCGTCGGTCCTGAGGCAGCGCGGCGGCGACCGCACCGGTCTGCCCGTCCTCCTGCACCAGCCAGCGCCACTGCCAGCCAGGCGGCATCCGCTGCGCCCGCAGCGAGGCGTACGCGTCGGCGAGGTACGGGATGCTCGCGGGATGGACAGGAGTGACCACCGAGATGGTCTGCGGGGGCGGGCGCATCGCTCCAACTCTACTATGGGTCGTTGATCGTTGACCCAGTGTTGTGGCGCCCCGGTCTCTGGTACGAATGTTCCATGTCGGAACCGAAGGATCTGCCGGCTGTGGATGCCGAACACGCCCGACCTCGAGGGGTGGACGACGCCACGGTCGCGGCGCTCGGCGAGTTGAGCAAGGCACTGGAGACGGTGCACCGGGCCCGTGGCCACCTCTACTCGATGCACCAACTGATCGGCGGCGCGGACGCGACCCTGGACCGGGTCGTCCAGCTGCTGCGCGGGGCCGGTCACCGGCACATGGCTGACCGGGTCGAGACGGAGCTGATCGGTCGCAACGTCCTGCCGGGCCGCTGGACGTTTCAGATCGTCGAGGAGTTCGACGACGGTTACTACGCTACCTTCCAGGCGGTCGAGCGGGCGGCCCGGGAGGCGCTGGTGGGCGGCCGCCGGCACATCCACGAGGCAGAGATGAAGCAGGCCCGGCGTACCGTCGGCCGACCGGGACACGAGGCGACGCCGTAGCCGATCCGACCCGGCGGTTCACAGGTCCTTGCTGTGGATCAGGCTGCGGATCCGGAGTTCGTCGACGACGGCGGGCGGGCAGTCGGCGACGATCACCGCGCTGCCGACGACGACCGCCCCGCGAGCCGCGGCGAGCTGCGCCATGGCCCGCAGCTGCGCGCCGCTGGTGACCCAGTCGTCGACCAGCAGGACCCGGTCGCCTGGGCCGAGGTGCCGGTCACGGACACCGAGCCGCAGCGTGCGGCCCCGGTAGTCGGGCGCCGTCGTGGTCCAGGTGGTCGCGTCTGCGATTGTCCGCTGCGGATCCTCCTTGTACGCGGGTACGACGCCGACGCCGAGCGCTGTCGCCACCAGCGGGCCGACAAGCAGCCCGGTGACCTGCGGGGTCATCACCGTGCTCGGCCGGTCCGCGTCGGCCAGGCCGGCGCTGGCCAGCTCGGCTAGGGCCGGGCCGATCCCGGCGAGGATCCGGGGGTGTCGCCACCACCCGGACAGGTCGCTCACCAGATGGCTGCTGGCCGGGCCGGGGTCGTGCCAGACGAAGGTGTCGATCAGCAGCTGCCGAAGGTCGATCGGGTCCGGCGCGTCGCCGGCTGCGGCGTCGGTCACCGGCCGAGTATGCCGGGGCTCCTCGGCCGGTGAATCTGCCGGGCACACTTGACACGGCACGGCCTGCTACGGCTACCGTGCGGCGGCCGGCTCCCCTGTGCCAGACCGCTCGACCGCGTCGACCCGGGCGGCACGTGGGGCCGACCGAGCCGCCTCGACGCCGAAACCGTCCCCGACCGGCGGGCCGTCCCCGACCCAGAACGAGGCCCAGGCCCACCGCGAACGGCGAGTCGTTCGACCCGTCGGGGACCGCCGCGCACCGTACCCTGCCGTTCGACACTCAGGTGCGGTGACCAACCCGCAGACCGGTGCCAGCGTGGTGGTTCGGATCAACGGTCGTGGACCGTTCGTCGACGGGCGGTGCCTCGACCTGGCCCGTGCCGCTTTCGCGAAGATTGCGGCTCTTGACCTGGGCCACCTCCAGGTCCGCTACGAGATTCTCGGCGACTTACCGCGATCCTGAGTTGCCACTCAGTGTCGAGCTGCTGGTCAACGGCGTGATGTGCCATATTCAGGTTTGCCCACAGGTTGAGCAACCGCTCACCGCCCGCCCGGGGGATAGCCAGGGTGCCGTGGTTGTCCAATACTCCGGGTGGCTATATCCGGATCAGACGACAGGCCAACTTCGTTGGGCCACCGCCACCGATGAGTCATGCTGTTTCGCGTACCCATGCACATCATCCCGATGGGCGGCCGCCGCCCACTCAGCGCTGGTTCCCGCGTCGGCCTCGGCGCGGCCCTGGTGCTGCTCGCGCTCGTCTCCGTGGTGGAGATCGCGGACGGGTCCGGTGTCAACTACGTCGGTCTGGTCGCCGCTGCCCCGTTCCTCGCGGCGGCCTTCGCGACGTGGCGGGTAGTGCTCTCCACCGGGGTGCTGGCGACCCTGGTCGGTGGCATCTTCGCACTGACCGGTCAGATGCTCTCGCTGGCGACCGCGGTGAACGTGGTCGGTATCGCGCTGGCCACCGGGCTGGCGGCGGCGGTGGCGGTCATCCGGGAACGGCAGGCACAGCAGATCGCCGAGCTTTCGCGGCTGGCGTCGGTAGCCCAGCAGGCGGTGTTGCGTCCGCTCGGACCACAGGTCGGCACGCTCGCCGTGGCGGGACGCTACATCTCCGCCACCGCCGCCGCTGACATCGGCGGTGACCTGTATGAGGCGCTCGACACGCCGTACGGCGTACGCATGATCATCGGAGATGTGCGGGGCAAAGGCCTGGACGCGGTCCGACTGGCCAGCATCGTCCTGGGTTCGTACCGGCACGTCGCCTATGAGCGGGCCGATCTGCGGGCCATCGTGGCCGACCTGGACCGGGCGGTGGCGCGCAGCGTGGGCGACGAGGATTTCGTCACCGCCGCTCTGGTGGAGGAGCGCGGTGGAACGCTGACCATCGTCAACTGCGGGCACCCGGCGCCGCTGCTGCTGCGCCGGGGCGAAGTGATCCCGCTGGAACCGCCGGCTCCGGCGCCGCCGCTCGGGTTCATGCCGGTGGTACGCCCCCGGGTCGAACGTCTCGAGCCGGGTGACCGGTTGCTGCTGTTCACCGACGGACTGGGCGAGGCACGTCGGGACGGTGCCTTTTTCCCCACCGCGGACCGGGCCTGGCGGCTGCTGGGCCACGGCACCGTCGGTGACGGCCTGGCGTCGCTGGAGACGGCGTTGGTCGAGTGGGTGTACGGGCGGCTCGACGACGACATCGCCCTGGTCCTGATGGAGTACTCGGGCTCCGGGGTGGTGCCCGCTCCGGCCGTGCCGAGTTGGGAAGTCGGCGCGCCCGGCGGCTGACCGGCCGGATCGCCCTCCGGGGCGGAGCGCCCACGGCAGGTGGTGCCGAGGCCCCGGGCGGGTCAGACCGGCTGGGCGTTCGCGAACAGGAAGTTGGTGCCGCCGAGGGCCCGGTGCCGGCCGACGTAGCGACGGCTGGCGATCGGTTCGACCAGTGCGTTGAGCAGGCGGGTGACGGACATCTGTGCCTCCGATGGCAACTGCGGCGCTTCTTGGGCTTTGCCCAATTTTTGCCTCTTGCACCGGGCAAAACGACCGTATACCGGACAGGTGACGACTGGTGGGCCGTCAGTTGCCCCGTTGCTGTCCTCGGTTTGCCAGACGGCGCGCTTGTCGTTGGCTACCCGGGAGTAATACAGTGGTGGTTACTGACCAGTAACAGCTGTTTGAGAGCGGGGCCACCACGCGATGACCCACTACAAGAGCAACCTTCGGGACCTCGAGTTCAACCTGTTCGAGGTTTTCGGCGCCGACCGCGCCTTCGGCCAGGCGCCCTACGCCGACCTGGACGTCGACACCGCCCGGAGCATCCTCAGCGAGGTCGAGCGGCTGGCCCGCGAGGAGCTCGCACCCAGCTTCGTGCCGGGCGACCGCAATCCGCCGGTCTTCGACCCGGCCACCCACTCGGTGACCTTGCCGCCCGAGTTCCGCCGTTCGTTCGAGGCCTTCATGCAGGCCGAGTTCTGGCGGCTGGACCTGCCGGAGGAGCTCGGCGGCACGAACGCGCCACGGGCGTTGTGGTGGTCGTTGGCCGACCTGGTGCTCGGCTCCAACGCGCCGGTCTGGATGTACGCCTCCGGGCCGTCCTTCGCGCACACCCTCTACGTCGAGGGCACGCCGGAGCAGAAGGAGTGGGCCAAGCTCTTCGTCGAGCGGCAGTGGGCGTCGACGATGGTGCTGACCGAGCCGGACGCCGGCTCCGACGTGGGCGCCGGGCGCACCCGGGCGATCCCGCAGCCGGACGGTTCGTACCACATCGAGGGCGTCAAGCGCTTCATCACCAGCGGCGAGCACGACCTCAGCGAGAACATCATCCACTACGTGCTGGCCCGTCCGGTTGGAGTCGAGGGCGCCGGTGGTCCGGGCACCAAGGGCCTGTCGCTGTTCGTCGTGCCCAAGTACCACTTCGACGCGGCAACCGGTGAGCTGGGCGAACGCAATGGCGTGTTCGCCACCAACGTCGAGCACAAGATGGGGCTGAAGGTCTCCACTACCTGCGAGCTCACCTTCGGTGAGCATGGCGTGCCGGCCAAGGGCTGGCTGCTCGGCGACGTGCACGACGGAATCCGGCAGATGTTCCTGATCATCGAGTACGCCCGGATGCTGGTCGGCACGAAGGCGATCGCCACCCTCTCCACCGGCTACCTCAACGCCCTCGAGTACGCCAAGAACCGGGTCCAGGGCGCTGATCTGCTGCAGATGACTGACAAATCGGCACCGCGGGTGACCATCACCCACCACCCCGATGTCCGTCGGTCGCTCATGCTGCAGAAGTCGTATGCCGAGGGCCTGCGTGCGTTGGTCTGCTACACGGCCAGCTGGCAGGACAAGATCAACATTGCCCGGGCGGCCGGCAACGAGGAGACCGTTCAGCTCGCCAAGCGGGTCAACGACCTGCTGCTGCCCCTGGTCAAGGGGTGTGGCTCGGAACGGGCGTACGAACTGCTCGGCCACGAGTCGCTGCAAACCTTCGGCGGCTCCGGCTTCCTGCAGGACTACCCGCTGGAGCAGTACGTCCGGGATTCGAAGATCGACACCCTGTACGAGGGAACCACCGCGATCCAGAGCCTCGACCTGTTCTTCCGCAAGATCGTCCGGGACAACGGCCAGTCGCTGATGGCGATCGCCGGCGAGATTCAGGCCTTCATCGCCGCCGAGGGCGGCAATGGCCAGCTCAAGGAGGAGCGCGCCGCGCTCGGCCGGGCGCTCGGCGAGGTGCAGAACATCCTCGGCGTGATGACCGGCTGGCTCGGTGAGGTGCAGAGCGGCGAGCCGCGCTCGCTGTACAAGGTCGGCCTGAGCAGCCGGCGACTGCTGCTGGCGCTCGGCGACGTGGTGATCGCCTGGCTGCTGCAGCGCCAAGCCGAGGTCGCCCTGACCGCCTTGGCCGGCGACGGGGTCTCCGACGCCGACCAGAGCTTCTACCAGGGCAAGGTGGCCGCCGCCCGGTTCTTCGCCAGCGAGGTGCTGCCCCGGATCGGTGCCGACCGTCGAATCATCGCCGGAACCGGACTCGACCTGATGGACCTACCCGAGGACGCCTTTTGAGCCGCTGACCGGAGGTTCCGCCGCCACCGTTTCGGGCCCTCCCCGGCGGGTAGATCAGCAGGCGACCGCACAACTTGTAGCCACCGCACAAGGAGTGCACGCATGGGTATCGGCAGTGGAATCTTCCTCATCGCAATAGGCGCCATCCTGGCGTACGCCGTCCGGGCCGACGTCTGGTGGCTGGACGTGCGGGCCGTGGGCTGGGTGCTGATCCTGGCCGGGTTGGCGATCCTGCTCACCGTGCTCTGGTTCTGGAACGATCGCCGCCGCCGGGCCCGGACGGTCATCGTCGAGGAGAACAAGCTGGCCCATCCGGCGCAGATGGTGCCGCCGCCAGCCGAACCGCCGCAGCCGCCCAACTGACCACGTCGCCAACCTGGCTGACCACGTCGGTCGAGCTGATCAGGGCCGCGCGGTCAGCTGGTACGGGCAGCCCGGGCGGTGTACGTGTGGGTCGCAGGAGCCGCCTGCGGCCCACACACCGTCCAGTCGCCGGTGAACTCGTGAACGGCGATCCCACAGGTCCGCAGTCCGCTGTCGCTGGCACCGACCGGGTCGAGCAGCGCTGAGGCGTAGGAGACCGTCGGGTTGTGCCCGACGATCAGCACCCGGGACACCGAGTTGTCCAGTTGCCGCACCAGGCCGAGCAGGTCGACCGCGGTCCCGCCGTACAACCGGGGTTCGAAGCGGGCGGGTGCCGGCGGACCCGCCGCCGATGCCTCCTGCCAGGTCTGCCGGGTACGCCGGGCTGGCGAGCAGAGCACCAGTTGCGGCCAGAGCTGGTGTTCGGCCAGCCACTGCCCGGCGTGTGCCGCGTCCGAATGTCCGCGCGGGGTGAGCCCGCGTTGCTCGTCTGCCATCTGTTCGGGCTGCTCCGCCTTGGCGTGCCGGAGCAGCACGATGCTGCGTCGGGTCATCGGTTCAGCTTGCCTGATTGAGTTCACAAGCGCCTGGGTACATCCGTGCCCGCCGCTACCTCACAAGCGGCATCCGGCTGGCACGACGGTGCCGGCAACAGCCAAGGAGGTACGAAGTGGGTATCGGCGGAAGTATCTTCCTCATCGCCCTGGGCGCCATCCTGGCCTTCGCGGTCGAGGCCGAACTGGGCTTTCTCGACCTGACCACGGTCGGCTGGGTGTTGATGGTGGCCGGCGTGTTCGGGCTGGCCCTGACGTTGTGGTTCTGGCAGAGCCGGCGCCGTACGGTGGTGTCCCGGACCGCGCAGGACGAGCCGGCACCGGATGCTCCGGTGGAGGCGGACCGGGTCGTGGAGGAGCAGTACCGGGAGGTGCGTCGCCCGGGCGGCCCGGTGCGGCGGTGATCCCGGACCCCGAGCAGACCGCCACCCCCCCGACGGATCAGGATCTGCCACGAACGGAACAGGATCTCCGACGATCCCGGACCGGGCGGTCCCCGCCGGGGTGGTGGCGGGTCAGGCGTAGAGCGCGAAGTAGATCGCGATGTGATGGCACAGCGCGGCGACGAGGGTGCAGGCGTGGAAGAACTCGTGGTGGCCGAAGACGGTGGGCCACGGGTTGGGGCGGCGCAGCGCGTAGAAGATCGCCCCGACGCTGTAGACCGCACCGCCGACGATCAGCAGGACCAGCGCGGTGACCCCACCGTGCTGCAGAATGTCGGGTAGTACCACCACCGCGACCCAGCCGAGGGCGATGTAGAGCGGGGCGCCGGCCCAGCGCGGCAGATGCGGCCAGATCAGCTTCATCGCCACCCCGGCCAGCGCACCGACCCAGACCACGGTAAGCAGGGTGGCCGCGCTGCGCCCGGGCAGCAGAAGCAGGCAGAACGGCGTGTAGGTGCCGGCGATGAAGACGAAGATCATCGAATGGTCGAGGCGGCGCATGATCTGGTACGCCCGTTCCGACCAGACTCGGCGGTGATAGAGCGCGCTGGTGCCGAACAGGCCGCACACCGTCAGGCTGTAGACGACGCAGCTGACCAGCGCGGTCCAGCCGGGTCGGGTGGCGGCCAGCGCGCAGAGCACAATTCCGCTGACCAGGGCCACGAAGAATGCGTACGTGTGCAGCCAGCCGCGCATCCGGGGTTTGCCGATGTCGACCGGCTTGAGGCGAAGGGGCGCTTCGGTGGTCACCAGACAAGGTTACGGCACCGTAGGTTACTCGCTGGTAGTGAATCGCCTCACGTCCGCCTGATGTCCAGCTGACGTCCGGCGGCCGACAATGGACCCATGCGGATCCACCCCGTCGGCCGGCACGCGCTACTGCTCGAATGGGCGGCGCCGGCTGGCACCGTGCTACCCGGGGGCAGCGAACTCGAAGACAGCGAATTCAGGGGCAGCGAACGCGGCCCCGTCGACGCTTGGCGCGCCGAGCTGAGCCGGCGCTGTGAACTTGGCGAACTGCGGGTAGCCGAGATTGTCCCCGGAGCCCGGACCATTCTGCTCGACGGCCTGCCGGACCCCGCACTGACCGCCAGCCAACTGGCCAGCTGGCAACCGGCGACGGCCGAGGCCGTCGACGACACCGGACGGTGGATCACCGTACCGGTCCGGTTCGACGGCCCCGACCTGATCGACGTCGCCGGGCAGTGGGAGGTCGCCGTCGCCGACGTCGTGGACCGGCTGACCCGGATCGAGTTCACCGTGGCGTTCTGCGGCTTCGCGCCCGGCTTCGGATACCTGACCGGCCTGCCCAGGCGATGGAACGTGTCCCGCCGAGCCACGCCCCGCCCCGCCGTCCCGGCCGGCTCGGTGGCCCTGGCCGGCGAATACGCCGGCATCTACCCGACCGCGTCGCCCGGCGGCTGGCAGCTGGTCGGGCGTACCGACCTGGTGCTGTTCGACCTGGACCGGGAGCCGCCCGCGACGCTGACCCCCGGCACCCGGGTCCGGCTGACCGCCACCGGGCCAGCCAACAGGAACAGGTCCCCGGCGGCGGACCGATGATCGAGGTGATCCGGGCCGGCGCGCTCACCACCGTGCAGGACCGCGGCCGGTACGGCTGGGCGCACCTGGGGGTACCCCGGGCCGGTGCGCTCGACCAGCCGGCGTTGGCGCTGGCCAACCGGCTGGTCGGCAACCCACCCGACGCCGCCGGTCTGGAGGTCACCCTGACCGGCTGCACGCTTCGGTTGCGTACCGGCGGCTGGGTCGCGCTCACCGGGGCACCGGCAACGGTCCGCATCGCCGGCCGGTCCGGTGGCTTCCTCACCCCAACACCGGTGCCGCCGGACGCCGTGGTCGAGGTCGGTCCGGCCCGGTACGGCGTCCGCAGCTATCTCGCGATCGCCGGCGGGATCGCCGTACCAGCGGTGCTCGGTAGCCGGTCCACCGACACACTCGCCGGCATCGGACCGCCGGCCGTACGCGACGGCGACGTACTGCCGGTCGGCGCCGCACCGCCGCCAGCGGCGCTGAGCCGGGCCGCGGCCGACGCGGTGCCCTGGTCCGCGCCGGCCGTCCCGGTCCGGCTCACCGTCCGGCTCGGGCCACGGGCGGACTGGTTCACCGCTGAGGCGGTCCAGCGGCTGCTCACCACTGGGTACGAGGTCAGCCCGCTGAGCAACCGGATCGGTGTCCGACTGACCGGCGCGCCGCTGACCCGGTCCGTCCGCGACGAACTACCCAGTGAAGGGCTGGTGGTCGGCGCGGTCCAGGTGCCCGCCGACGGGCAGCCACTGGTCTTCCTCGCTGACCATCCGACCACCGGCGGATATCCGGTGGTCGGCGTCGTCGACGACGTCACCCCGCTGGCCCAGGCGCGGCCCGGTACTACTGTGCGGTTCCATGGATCTCAACGCGGACCTCGGTGAGGGCTTCGGCGTCTGGCGTCTCGGCGACGACGAGGCGTTGCTGGACGTGGTGACCTCCGCGAATGTCGCCTGCGGTTTTCACGCCGGCGACCCGGTGACGATGCGCCGCATCTGCGCCGCCGCCGCCGAGCGGGCCGTCGCCGTCGGAGCCCAGGTCGGCTACCGCGACCTGGCCGGCTTCGGGCGGCGGCGGATCGACTACCGCTTTGACGAGTTGCGCGACGACGTGCTCTACCAGCTCGCCGCACTGGACGGCTTCTGCCGGGTGGCCGGGACCCGGGTCCGCTACGTCAAGCCGCACGGCGCGCTGTACAACACGGCCTGCGTGGACGAGACGCAGGCCGCCGCCGTCGTCGCCGCGGTGGCCGACTACGACCCCGCGCTGTCGGTTCTCTGCCTGCCGGGCTCGGTCCTTGGACAGCTCACCACCGGTGCCGGGCTGCGGGCCGTCGCCGAGGGTTTCGCCGACCGTGGCTATCTGCCCGACGGTGGGCTGGTGCCCCGATCGGACCCGGGCGCGCTGCTCGGCGACCCCGACAGGGTCGTCGGGCAGGCGGTGTCCCTGGCCCGGCGGCACAGTGTCACCGCGACCGACGGCAGCATCGTCGCCTGCCCGGTCGAGTCGATCTGCCTGCACGGTGACACCCCCGGCGCGGTCGAGTTGGCCGGACGGATCCGCGCTGCACTACGCGCGGATGGTCAACGCCTCGCCGCCTTCGTCTGACCGCCGGTCAGGGTGCGTCGACTCCGCGCAGGATCAGCGGCAACCGACCCGCCCCGGCCGGATCGATCCGTACCGGCACTCCCCAGTCCTGCCGGGTCAGGTGGCAGGCGGCGTGCTCGGCGTCCGCGTCGCATGTCGCCGCTTGGGCGACCACCTGCAACACGCCAGCGGCCACCGCCGGGTCGATGACCAGCCGCCGGGTCAGCCCGGTGTCGCTGCCTGCCCCGTCGAGCAGCAGCTCCGGTGGGTCGGCCGAGACCTCCAGCCGGGTCGCCGGACCGAAACTGGCATCCAGCTTCTGACCGGGCGCCGGAGTGAACACCACCTCGAGCGACAGTGCACCGGGCGCGATCAGCGTCGGCGGACGCTCGGCGCGGCGCCGGTCCCGGACGATCGTGGCGCCGGCCGCCGACAGGGCACCCGGGGCCAGCCGGGTGAGCCGGTGCGCCGCCGACTCCACCACCCGTACGGTGCCGTCCGCAGCCACCAGCACGTCACTCGGCTCGGCCAGACCGTCAGTCACCGTGGACACCCGGTCGGTGGCCGGGTCGTAGCGACGGACCGCGCCGTTGTAGGTGTCCGCCACCAGCACCGAGCCGTCGGCCAGTGCGCACACTCCGAGCGGATGCTGCAGCAGCGCGTCGGTCGCTGCCCCGTCGACCTGGCCGAAGTCGAACAGGCCCTGCCCGACGACGGTACGCAGCTCGCCGTCAGCGAGCCGGCGCAGCGCGCTGGTCTCGCTGTCGGCGATCCACAGCTGGTCGCCGTCGACGCTGGTGGCGAGGCCGGACGGCTGGGCCAGCCAGACATCCGGGATCGGGCCGTCACGCAGCGACTCAACGGTGGTGCCGGCGTACATGCCAGCGGTGCGGGTCACCGGGTCGAACCACCAGAGCTGGTGGATGCCGGCCATGGCGACGATCACCTTGCCGTCGTACCAGGCCAGGTCCCAGGGCGAGGAGAGGTCGACGGCGTGGGCGTCGTGCGGGTGGTAGTCCACCGTCGAGCGCCACTGGCGGCCGGAGCCGGCGACCGTGCGTACCTCCGCGGTGGCGTACTCCAGGCCACGCAGCAGATGGTTGACGGTGTCCGCGACCACGATGTCGTACCCGGCCACGGCAGCGACGTCGGCCGGTAGCCGGAGCAGGCCCTGCGGTTCGTTGAACGTCGCGGTCCGGGCGGACCCGTCGGCGCCGCCGCGCTCGCCGGCGCCGATCCGGCGACGGACGGTCTCGCCGTCCGGTTCGAGCTCCACCAGCTGGTGCCGGGCCGAGTCGGAGACCAGCAGGGCACCGTCGTCGAGCGCCACCGCCTTGCCGGGGAAGCGCAGGGTGGTGTCGGCCGGCGTCGGCGGCAGGTACGGGCCGTCGCCGCGGTGCAGCGTGCCCTTCGCCTCGTGCGTCCGGATCAGCTGGCCGATCTCCCTGGCCAGACCGTCGGCGTGTCCCTCGCCGGCCATGGTGGCGACGACGTAGCCCTCCGGGTCGACCAGTACCAGGGTCGGCCAGGCCCGAGCGGCGTACTGCTGCCACATGTCCAGGTCCGGGTCGTCGAGCACCGGGTGGCTCACCCCGTACCGTTCCACGGCGGCCGCCACCGCCGCCGGATCCCGCTCGTGGGCGAACTTCGGCGAGTGCACCCCGATCACCACCAGGACCTCGGCGTACTTCTCCTCCAGCGGCCGCAGTTCGTCGAGCACGTGCAGACAGTTGACGCAGCAGAAGGTCCAGAAATCCAGCAGGACGATCCGCCCACGCAGCTCACGCAGGCTGAGTTCACGGTCGCCGGTGTTCAGCCACTGTCGACCGTTCAGCTCTGGTGCCCGGACGCGGGGTGCGGTCACTCGGTGGCTTCCTCGCCAGTGTCGGCACTACTCTGCGGGTCCGGTTCGGTTGCTGCGGTCTGCAGGCAGAGGACCTGGGCCCGGCCCGAGTCCGCCGGGATCTCGATGTGCGGGGCGGCCGGGTCGTCGCACTGGTCGAGCTGGTCGACCTTGGCGATGATCTGGTACGCGCCCGGCTCAGCGCAGTCGGCCGGTGCGGCGGTGTTGCCCGACTGCTTCACACAGTCGCCGACGGCCGGGTTGAACGGCTGCTCCCCGGGCCGGGTGATGAGCCAGACCAGTGACATCGGGATTCCCACCAGCAGCACGGCGGCGACGAAAACCGCGACGAGTACCCGTCCGTTGCGGACCTGGGGGGCCGGCTCCGGCTCGGCCTCGTCGGCTGCTGGTTCGGCCGCATCCGGCCGGAACGCGTCAAACCGGTTCTGTTCCGGGTCGGGCGGCCCCCACTGGCCGGCCGGCGGGGCGCCGTCGGCAGCCGGTGTCGCTCCTGGCTGGCCGGGGCCGGCCGGGTGCTGACGGCCGGCCAGGTCCGGGTGGTTCCAGTGGCCCGCCCCGGGGTTGCCGGAGTCGACGAGATCACCGTACGGCGGCGCACCGGCTGGTCGGTAGCCCTGCGCCGACTCCGGCGGTGAGCTGGGCTGGATGTGCGCCCCGGCGCTCAGGTGCGGCAGTGCGAGCGCAGCAGCGTCGGGGCCGGGGCCGTCCGGCGTCGGCCGAGCACCGAACGGAGGTGCGACCTGTCCGGGTCGGCGCGGGGTCAGCGGAGGCAGCCCGGGGTTGTGCTCCGGCATGGGGACCGGTGAGCCGGCTGGTGCGAACGGAACGCCGTTCTGGCCGCCGGGTGGCTGGGGCCGCTGGCCGAACGGTTCGGGGTGCTGCTCGGCGGCCGGTGCGGCACCACTGACCGGCCGGCCGTAGACGCGGGGCTGGGCCGGTGCCCGACCGGCGGGCAGCGCGGCCGGATCCGTCGGCGGGGCGACCCGACTGGTGCTGGGCACGGCTGCGGTGGCGGTCACCGCTCGGCCGGTGCTGCCGGCTGTCGCGGCCGCTGGGCGGTGCTGCTCGACCCCGGGACCAGCCGGTACGGACGGCCCGGCGGCCATTGCCGGGCGGTCGGCGGCCGGCTCCGGGCCGCTGGCTTCGCCGCCGGGTTGCCCGGAGTCGGGGAAGCCCGGGTGGGCGTCGGCCAGTGCCGGATCGGGGTACGGACCACGTTGTTGCGGTACGTGCGGGGCCTGCTGCTGCGGGTGTTGCGCCTGCTGCGGCGGTACGTGCGGAGCCTGCATCGGATCGGGCGGCATCGGAGCGCCGCCAAGCGCGGCGGCCAGCGACGCACCGGGCACCCGCGTCTCCTGGGGCGGTAGCGGCGTGGGGCCGGCCGGGGAGAACGGTAGCGCCCCGCCGGGCCGTGGCGATTCCGCCGGCGGACCCGGAGCGAACCGCGGTGGTTCCGGCTGCTCGGGTTGCTGTTGCGGCTCCGGCTGACGCTGCGGTAGTTCCCCGGACCCTGCGGCGGTCGGCGGCACGGCGGGGGGTTGTGGCGCGGGAGCCGGCGTCAGGGGCCGCTCCGGGTCGGTCCGCCAGGCTTGCTGGGGAGACCAGGGCTCGGCCGGCGGAATGCTGGGCGCCGGAATGCCGGGCGGGGCTGGGTAGGGCGGCGGCGCCGGGTAGCCGGCACCGCCCGGCTGGTCGCCGAATCCGGTCGGCCAACCGCCACCGGCCGGCGCCCACTGCTCGGGTTGGTGTCCGGCACCGGGGTCGCCGGGATCGGGTGTCGCGCCGCGTTGCGGCTGGCTGCTGCCGTATGGCGCGGGTCCGCCGACACCCGCCTCCTCCGGCTCCTGGCCGGGATGCTGCGTGCCCTCGGACGTCATGTGCGCCTCCTCCATGACATGTCAGCCGCGCCGGTGCCGCCGACCTGGCTGGTCGGTCGACCAGGGACACCGGTGGACCGGCCGGGCGGGCTCACCCGACCTGCGGCGGCTCTGCTGCCACCGTGGCCAGGCGGGCCCGGCTGGCTCTCTGCACTACCAGCCTGGGTGTGCCGGCTGGTCGTCCGGCGGCTGCCGACCGGTTCTGGTCTCCAGCGCGCCGGATCGACCCGACGGCGACCGAGCCCACCGTACCGGGCCATGCCGCAACGGAGGAATCCTGGTGCCGTCGAAGTGGCGGAGGTGTCGCGGGACAGCGAACCGTGACGGCGGTCCGTTCAGCCGTGGTAGCGCTGTGCGATGGCGCGGATCTCGTCGCGTACGGCGGCCGAGTCGGTGGAGCGCAGCGCCCGCTCCAGGGCCCGGGTCCGTCGGCTGGCTTCCCGGTGGCGGCGGATGCGATCGATCATGGACATGGTGCTCTCTCCTGTGGATCTCTTGTCGACCGTTCGGCGGTCAACTCAAGTGAAGCGCACCGGCCCCTGGGCTGCCAATGATTCTTAGGTGAGAGCCGCCACGTTCCTAAGAATCCGTGCTATCAGGGAGCTTGGTCTGATGATGATTAGGATAACAACGGGAACGGCGTCGCCACCAGTGATGGTGGCGACGCCGTTCGTAGTCGCGTCGGTGCTCGGCGGTCAGGTCCAGGCGAGCAGTGCCGCCTCCGGGTCGGTCAGGAACGCCCCGACGTCGCGCAGGAAGGCGGAGCCAAGTTCGCCGTCGATGATCCGGTGGTCGAACGACAGCGCCAGGGTCGCTACCTGGCGTATCCGAATCTTCTCCTTGTGTACCCAGGGTGCCTTGCGGATCGTGCCGATCGCGAGAATCGCCGACTCGCCCGGCGGGAGGATCGGAGTGCCACTGTCCACTCCGAACACTCCGACGTTGGTCACGGTCATCGTGCCGCCGGCCATGTCGGCCGGCGCGGTCCGCCCCGCCTTCGCGGTCCGAACCAGATCGGCCATCGCCTCGGCGAGTTCCCGCGTGGTCAGCCGCCCAGCGTCCTTGATGTTCGGCACGATCAGGCCCCGCTCGGTCGCCGCCGCGATGCCGAGATTCACGTACTCCTTGACCACGATCTCGTCGCCGGCCCAGGTGGAGTTCACCAACGGGTGCCGGCGGGCCGCCAGCAGCATCGCCCGAGCCACCATCAGCAACGGCGAGACCTTGATCCCCTGCCAGTCGGGCTGACTCCGGATCCGGTCCAGTGCCTTCACCGATCTGGTCAGGTCGACGGTGAGGAACTCGGTGACGTGCGGCGCGGTGAACGCCGACGCGACCATGTTCTCAGCAGTCAACCTGCGTACCCCTTTGACCGGAATCCGCTGTTCGCGGTTGGGGCCGGGCGGCAGTGCGGCAGACCCGTTCTGTGCCGACCCGGCCTGCGTCGACCCGGCCTGATCGTTGGCACGGAGCACGTCGTCGCGGGTGACCGAGCCGAGCGGACCGCTGCCGCGCAGCCCGGCCAGGTCGACGCCGAGGTCCCGGGCGAGTTTGCGCACCGGCGGCTTGGCCAGCGCTCTCGTCGCCGGTGCGGCTGGGCCTGGTCCGGCTGGGCCTGGTTCAGTCTGGGCCGGTTCAGTCTGGGCCGGTTCAGGCTGGGCCGGCTGGGCCGTCAGCGGCCCGGTCGACACCGGCATCGGTTCGGCGGGCTGGGCCAGTTCGCCCGTGGTGCGGCGCGGCCGGCGCTTGGCCGCGGTGGTCCGCGGGCCGTAGCCGACCAGCACGGCGGTCCGACCACCGGGGGCCGGCCCGCCGATCATGCCCGGCTCGATCGCACCGCCGGGCGGCGGGATCTCCGGCTGTGGCGATTCGGGTCGGGACGGTGCCGGCTTCGGGCCGGTCGGTTCAGCGGCGGGGCCGGCGGCCGGCTCGGTGTCGATCGCGATGATCGCCGTGCCGACTTCGACGGTGGCACCTTCCTGGTGGAGGATGGCCTGCACCCGCCCGCCCCATTTGGCGGGAATCTCCACCGCGGCCTTCGCGGTCTCCACCTCGACGATCGGCTGGTTCAGCTCGATGACGTCGCCGACCTGGACGAGCCACTTGAGGATTTCGCCCTCGGTGAGGCCTTCGCCGAGGTCGGGCAGGTCGAACTGTTTGATCCGAGACATCGGCGCTCACCAACCGAACGCGCGGTCGACGGCGTCGAGTACCCGGTCCAGGTCCGGCAGGTACTCCTCCTCCAGACGGGCGGCCGGGTACGGCGTGTTGAAGCCGCCCACCCGCAGTACCGGCGCTTCCAGGGAGTAGAAGCACTCCTCGGTGATCCGGGCGGCGATCTCGGCACCGAGACCGAGGTTCGTCGGCGCCTCGTGCACCACCACGCAACGACCGGTCCGCCGGACCGACTCGTACGTGCCGGCCAGGTCCAGCGGGGACAGCGACCGCAGGTCGATCACCTCGAGTTCGCGGCCCTCCTCGGCGGCGGCGGTCGCCGCGTCCAGTGCGGTGCGCACCATCGGCCCGTACGCCAGAACCGTCGCGTCGCTGCCGGGTCGCACGGTGCGGGCGGCATGCAGCGGATACGCCGTACCCGGCGGTGCCTCCAGCTCGACCGACGCCTTTTCCCAGTACCGCCGCTTCGGCTCCAGGAAGATGATCGGGTCGTCGGAGAGCACCGCCTGCTGGATCATCGTGTAGGCGTCCTGCGGGTTGGAGCAGGCCACGACCTTCAGCCCGGCGGTGTGCGAGAAGTACGCTTCCGGCGACTCGGAGTGGTGCTCCACCGCGCCGATGCCGCCGCCGAACGGGATCCGGATCACGATCGGCAGCTTCACCTTGCCCTGCGACCGGTAGTGCATCTTGGCCACCTGGGACACGATCTGGTCGTACGCCGGGTAGACGAAGCCGTCGAACTGGATCTCGCAGATCGGACGGAAGCCGCGGATGGCCAGACCGACGGCGGTGCCGATGATTCCGGACTCGGCCAGCGGGGTGTCGATCACCCGGTCCTCACCGAAGTCCTTCTGCAGCCCGTCGGTGATCCGGAAGACACCGCCGAGCTTGCCGACGTCCTCGCCCATCAGGACGACCTTGTTGTCGTTGTCCAGCGCCCTGCGCAACCCGGCGTTGAGCGCCTTACCGAGAGTGAGTGTCTCAGCCATCAGTGCGACCCTCCCTCGAACGACGCCAGGTACCGCTCGAACTGGGCCCGTTCGGTGTCGAGCAACGGCGAGCCGTGCGCGTACACGTGATCGAAGAGCGCGCCGGGCTGCGGGTCGGGCATGCTCAGCACCCGCTCCCGCAGCTGCACCGCGTCCTGCTTGGCCTGCGCGTCAACCTCGGCGAAGAAGTCGGCGTCGGCGATCTGCTGCTTCTCCAGGAAGGCGCGGACCCGGGTGATCGGATCCTTGGCCTGCCACGCCTCCACCTCGCTGGCAATCCGGTACCGGGTCGGGTCGTCGGAGGTGGTGTGCGCCCCCATCCGGTACGTGTACGCCTCGATCAGCGTCGGGCCCTGCCCGTGCCGGGCGTTGTCCAGCGCGGTCCGGGTCACCGCGTAGCTGGCCAGCACGTCGTTGCCGTCCACCCGTACGCCCGGGAAGCCGAAGCCGGACGACCGCTGGTAGAGCGGAATCCTGGTCTGTCGTTCGAGGGGTTCGGAGATGGCGTACTGGTTGTTCTGACAGAAAAAGACGATCGGCGCGTTGAAGACGCTGGACCAGACAAAGGCTTCGTTGACGTCACCCTGTGCGGACGCCCCGTCACCGAAGTACGCGATGACCGCCTCGCCGTCGTCGCCGCCGACCTTGCCGTCCATGGTGATGCCCATGGCGTAGCCGGTGGCGTGCAGCGTCTGGGCGCCGATCACGATCGTGTACATGTTGAACTTGAACTCGTTCGGATCCCAGCCACCCTGGTCGACCCCGCGGAACAACCCCAGCGGCATGATCGGGTCGATGCCGCGGCAGTACAGCACACCGTGTTCGCGGTAGGTGGGAAACGCCATGTCCTGAGCGCGCAGCGCCCGTCCGGAACCGACCTGCGCGGCCTCCTGACCGAGCAGGCTCGCCCAGATGCCCAGCTCACCTTGGCGCTGCAGGGCGGTCGCCTCGGCATCGAGTTTCCGCACCACGACGAGGTCTCGGTAGAGGGCACGGTACTCGGCGTCGGTGAAGTCGACCGTGTACTGCGTGCCGTCGGGGCCGGTAACCCGGTCGATCCGTTCGCCGTCCGGAGTCAGTAGTTGCACCAACTCCGGATCGGCGGCGTTCCTGTTGACGCGCCGTCGAGCCGCGGCCGGTCTGGCACGGGTCGCTGTCCCGCGCTCGCCTTTCGCCATCCGTCTCTCCCATCGTTCGTGCGTGGCAGCGGGGGTGTCCCGACCGCGCAGCTCGTCCTGCCGCCGGCTGCTGCCGGTGCAGGTCCTCTCGCCGCGCCTGGCCCGGGTCAGGGTTGCCGCGCGGCACGGGCCGGGTTCTGGCTGGACCCGGTCCGGGAGGGACGCCATCGAGTCGTGCCCGCCGCGGTAGAGGCGGAGGCAGCGGCTGCGGTGCCGTCCGGTCCATATTCGCATTGGAGGTGAGGGGTGTCATAGGTCGGTCCGGTCGTGCAGGTGCGATGTCCGCGTTGCGCGGAACTTGTAGCCTCGCGCTGCGTTCGGCCGAGTGTGACTCATCCGTCCGGTTCTGATAACACGATGTATTGAACTGGAAAACTTTCTGTCACTGCTTCACGATGTATCCAGAGCCGGTGATCTGTGGGACCGTGGATCGACCGGAGACCATACCGATGAGGAGACGAGCCGTGCTGCTGCCGCAGGATCGCGTGGCCCGGCCCACGGGGGTGGACGGACCTGCCCGGCGGTTCGCGTTGATCGTGGCGTTGCTGGTGCTGACCGCTTCGTTGCCGCTGCTTGCGACGCTCGGCGCGGGTTCGGCGACGGTGGCCGGAGGTGGCCCGGCCACGGTGCTGCCGCTGATCGGTCAGCCGGGCGGCGGACCGATCATCGTGCAGCCGCTGCCGCACCCGACCCCGTCCGGACCGGTCGAGCCGACCGGCGGGGACGGTACGGAGCAGGACGCGTCGGCGGACCGTCGTGCCGGCGGCCGGGGCGGACCTTCCACCGGCACGAAGCGCGACAGCGGGAGCGGATCGTCGGATCGTGACCGGCCGGCCCCGGGCGCACCGGCGGACTCCGATGGTCCGGCACCGACGACCCCCAGCGATCCTGGGTCAGAACAGCCACCATCCGACACTCCGGACGACTCGCCGGACCCTGACGACCCGCCGCCCGTCACCGACGTCGACCCGGAGCCCGATCCGACGCCTACACCGTCGCCGAATCCGGACATCGACCCGGACATCGACCCGGACATCGACCCGGACATCGACCCGGACATCGACCCGTCCCCTGATCCCGATCCGACGCCGACTCCGGACCCAGACGTGGATCCGGACATCGACCCGTCGCCGGACCCCGATCCGACGCCGACTCCGGACCCAGATGTGGATCCGGGTCCGACGCCGGGTCCGTCCTGCAGTCCGCGCCCATCGGACGCGGCGTGACCGGGTAGACCCGTCAGGATCCGCCCTGCTCGTCGGCGAGTCGTTGCCGGTTGGCCTCGATCCAGGCGTCGAGCGCCTGCGGATCGTTGAGGTCGACACCCTCGGCAAGGAGTTGGGCGACCGCGGCCGTGGCCGGGCTGCGGCGCTCCCCGGTGGTGTAGAGGCGGACGAACTCCGGCACCATCTCGGCGATCGCGGCGTCCGTCTGGCTGAACGCCGCCGCCGGTAGACCGCGCTGCCGGCCGGCGTACGCGGACCAGCCGCGGACCACGCCGGGCAGCATGGCCGCGTCGTCGATGTCCAGCACCGCCCGGCGGTGCACCCAGTCGAGCAGGAACATGCCGGCCACCGCCGGGCTCCAGCGCATCGGGTCGGGGTCGAGCAGGCTCGCCGAGTGGTCGAGCACCAGGCTCAGGCAGAAGTGCAGCGAGGCAAGGTCGGCGTCGCCGGCCGCGTCCAGTCCGAACCGCTTGGCCTCGGCAGACGCGAGGAACTCCCGCACCAGAACGGTCCGCCGGTCGGCGGGCAGCGGATCGTCCGGTGCCGGTGCCACGGTCGGCTGCGGCGCGGGCAGTACGGCGAGCCGCGCGCCGACCAACGCCCGGTCGGTGGCGAGCGACCCCTCGCCGGGCAGTTCGCCCAGGCCGTCGGTGATCGCCAGGTGCCGGCTCACCTCACCGCGCAGCACCCGGGGATCCTCATCGCGGAACCAGGTCAGCTCGTCGTTGGCACACATCTGCCGAACCTGACCGAGGACCCGCTCGGCCGGACCACCGACGAAGACGTCCTTGGTGATGCCGATGTTGTGGTCGACCAGCGCCACCATCGCGTGCTCGGGGCCGCCGAGCTCGTCGTCGTAGGCGAAGGTGGCCAGGTACGAGGTCTGGTCGCCGTACACGTCGCCGTAGGCGTAGCTGCCGGTCAGCCGGACCCGGCCCAACCGGTCCGACCAGGGCGGCGCGGTCTTGCCGACCTTCACCGCGGCGGCGCCCGCCGCCTCCGGCACCAGCCGGGCGAAGACGGTACGGATGGTGGTCGCGGCGGCGGCGCGCCGGCGGGTGGTGGCGGCGAGAAAGCCGCCGACGAACTCCCGCACCGCGTCGGCGCGGTCCGTCTCCGCCACCGCGTACACGCTGCCGAGCAGGGCGGCGCCGAGCATCTCCGCGTCGAGGGCACACTCCAACTTGGTCACGTCACGGGCGGCGGCGAGCACCGCTTCGTAGGGGGTCTCAGGCGTGGCCATGAATCGACCCTACGCTGTGCTGCGGCGGCTGGCATCACCTGCGCGTCACATGTCGGGTACGCCGGGCGGGCGGACTCCGGCCCCGTCCAGCCGGCCGATGGGCCGCGCTTGCATCGGGAAGACCGGACGAGGTCGTCAGCGGTGGGACGACCGGGCACGGTCCAACGCGTCACGGGCGTCGGCATGCGCCTGCAGGACCGCCCGGACCGGGGCGACGACCAGCCGGCGGGCAGTCTCGGCCACCACGTCGTACAGCCGGTCCTCGGCCCGTCTGCGGACCCGCCGGGCCGCCCACCCGGTCACCGGCCGGATCAGCAGACTGAGCAGAATCCCGCCGAGCAAACCGCCGAGCAGCATCGCGGTCGGCACCGGCAGGACACCGACCGTCGGATAATCGAGGGCCGGCAGACCCAGCGTACGGATGATGAAGCCGACCAGCAGCCAGCCGAGCCCGGCGGCGGCGGTGGCGGTGACCGCCCACTGCACCGCGCCGACCAGCCGCCACCACATCGGCGGCCGGTCCAGGCCCAGGTCGGCGCCGCCGATCGCCCGGTCGAGAGCGTCCGGCAGCTCGGCCCGTTGCGACCGGGCGGCGGCGGCGACCGCCGCCGACCAGGGGGTCGGCAGGCGACTGCCGGCCTGCTCGGCGAGGCCGCGTACGGCCAGATCGACCGCGGCGCGCTGTGCGGCACTCGGTGCCGGCAACGAGGTGACCGGCACCGGTCCACCAGCCCCGGCCAGCGACGGCGGCCCCGGTTGACCGGGCGCGGTCACCGGCGCTGGCTGGTCGGCCGGGTCGATCCCGCCGGCCCGGCGGGAGCCGAGCAGGTGCAGCCGTAGCAGCGGATCCGGCCGCAGCCTGCGCCAGGCCCGGGTGAGCGGCCAGCCGGTCGCGGCCCCGGCCCGGTGCCGGTACGCCGAGTCGACGGCGTCGACCACGCTCGGCACCCCGGCCGCCGCCGCCAGCGCCAGGCTGAGCCGGCGCACCGTGCCACGGTTGATCTCCTCCTCGGCGTGTTCGCCGGCTGGGCCGACCAGTTCCGCCAGGCCTTCGGTGACCGAGTCTAGGTCACCGGAGAGTCGCCGCAGCGCCGCCTGCCGCTCGGCCACCGTGCCTTCCAACAGCCGGCGCAGCTCGGTCATCGCGGCCGGTACCAGCGCCGAGGTGGCCAGCAGCGGGACTCCGTCGAGCCCGTCGGCGTCGAGCAGCCGGCGCAGGTCGGCGAGCAGCCGGGGCAGCTCGGTCCGGTCCAGCCGGTCGGCGTGGTTGAGCACCACCACGGTGACGTCCCGGTTGCGATGGAACTCCCGCAGATAGCTGCGGTGGATCACCCGGTCGGCGTATTTCTGCGGGTCGACCACCCAGATCACCAGGTCGACCAGGCCGAGTAGCCGGTCGACCTCCAGCCGGTGCCCGTACTCGACCGAGTCGAAGTCGGGCAGGTCGAGCAGGACCAGACCGTGCAGCCCGGCCTCGTCGGTGCCGTCCAGGGCGCTCTCCCGGACGAACCGGTGCCGGGGCAGGACCCCGACCCAGTCCAACAGCCCGCTCGCTCCGTCGACCGCGCCCCACCCGCACGCGTGCGCGTACCCGGTGGTGGGCCGGCGTACGCCGGCCGGAGAGAGGTCCCGCCCGGCCAGCGCGTTGAAGATGCTGGACTTCCCGCTGCCGGTGGCGCCGGCCAGCGCCACGACGGTGTGTTCCCGGGACAGCGCCAGCCGGGCCCCGGCCCGCTCGACCAGGGTGTGGGCGGCTCCGAGACGGTCGTCGGGAATCCGACCGTCGGCGGCGCGCAGGAACCGCCCGAGCGCGTCGAGCCGGTCGACCAGCAGGTCGGCGTCCACCCGTGAGTCTCCTCGGACCAGGTGTCGGACCCGATCGACGAAGCCGGTCACGCGACCGCTCCCGGCAGCGGTCCGGTCGCGCCGGGCAGCGTGTCCGGCAACCGGTACGGCGTACCGCTGTTCAACCCGGCGGTCGCCCGGGCCTGCTCGACCTCGACGGCTGCGGCGCGCAGCCGGTCGCCGGGCGCGGTGGCCGTGGCGTCGACGGCCTGCGGCGGGACACCGGCCGCTTCGATCAGCCGCAGGTAGCGGCCGGCCTCCTCGTCGAGCAGTGTCCGGATCCGGAGTAGCAGGCCCTCCCGGGACCGGTTGGCGAGGTTGCGGATCGCCTGGTCGCCGAAGATCGCCTCAAGTACCTTCTGGGCGGCGACGGTGGTGCCGCCGGCGGCGGCGACCTCCAGCCCGGTCGGGATGAAGGCGGTCGAGGCGAAGACGGCGATCATGACGGCGAGCCCGGTGGCGTTCACCGCGTACGCGGCGGTGCGGGCGACGAACCGCTTGTCGCCGGCCTCGGCCCGGACCAGTTCGAGCACGTCGCGTTGCCAGTCGCGGACCAGCCGCTCGGCGCGTTCCGGCAGGTCGGCGGAGGGCCGGGCGAGGTCCGGGGTGAGTAGCGCGGCGCCGGCCGGGTGGGTCCGCCAGGCGAGGTGCGCGGCGTCGGCGGCCTCGGTCGCCGCGCCCTTGATCAGGGTGACCAGTTGTGACTCGATCGCGGTCCGCAGCTGGTTGGCGGGTGCCGGCCGCCCGGTGACGGCGCTGAGTACCCGGTCGCGAAGCCGCCCCACCCTGGCCTCCAGTGAACGGAACAGTTCGCCGGTGCCGACGAAGTCCTGCCAGCGGCCGAGTACTTCGCCGCGGAGCAGCCGGCCGTCCTGCACCGCCTGCTCGGCGTTACGGCTCACGCTGCGGTACGCGGCGCGGACCCGGTCGGTCAGGGTGCGGGCCGCGTCGAGCTGGTCGTCGGCAGCGGAGGCCAGTCCTTCGACGGTCGGTGCCAGCGCGCTCAGCGCCCCGTCGAGGGACTGCCGGATCACCGCGGCGCGGGCGGCGGCGTCCCCGGCGAGCCGGCCGAACCATTCGCGCAGCGGCGCGGCGACGATCTCCGGCAGCAGCCCCTGGCCGCCGACCACCGTCTCCGGCACCACGAAGATCGGTACGTCGCCGAGGTCGTGGGCGGTGAGCATCTCCCGCAGGTGCGCGGTGATTTCGTCGACTGCCTCGGTCGGCACCCGGTCCAGGGTGAGCGCGACCATGGTCCCGCGCAGCTGCGCGGTCTGCAGCAGCTGCCAGGGGACCGCGTCGGCGTACCGGGCGGCGGTGGTGACGAACAGCCACAGGTCGGCGGCGGCGAGCAGTTGGACGGCGAGCGCCCGGTTGGCGTCGACCACCGAGTCGATGTCCGGCGCGTCGAGGAAGGCCAGCCCGGGGGGTAGCGCCGGCGCGGCGACGAGCTGCAGCGCGTCCGGCGCGTCGGTGGGGCCGGCGGTGCGGGTCAGGCCGGGCAGCAGCTCGCCCTGCCGGAACCAGCCGGCATCCGCCGGATGGCTGACCAGCACCGGGGACCGGGTGGTGGGCCGCAGTACGCCGGTGGCGCTGACCCGGGCCCGGACCATGCTGTTGACCAGGGTCGACTTGCCCGCACCGGTGGAGCCGCCGACCACCACCAGCAGCGGGGCGTCGAGTCGGGCGAGCCGGGGCAGCAGATAGTCGTCCAACTGGGCGAGCAGGCCGGCACCGACCTCGCGGCCCTCCCCGGCTGAGGGCAACACGAGAGGGTACGCCATCGCCGCAATTGCGGAGCGTAGTCGTTTGAGTGCAGCGGGAAGTTCGGGTGCGCCGGGGTTGGGCGCGGCCGGTCTGCCCTGCGTGGTCACGGGTAAAGCGTGCCCGATCAATGCATGCCAGACAACCTGAACCGGCCCGGCGTGGCTGCCGATGACACTGTGGGTGACGCGCCCTGAGGGGGGTATCGGTGCTGGTGGGGGCATGAGTTGCGCGACTCCGACTCAACCTGACTTGACGGTGGCTACGATCGTGGCAGTATTGAGTCAAGTCCACTCAACTTGTGGTGGGTGTGCGGCGGGGCGGTGCCCCGGCACCTGCTCTACGAACGAAGCGAGGAAGCGACCATGGCACGTGCGGTCGGTATCGACCTGGGCACGACGAACTCTTGCGTCAGTGTGCTGGAGGGTGGTGAGCCTACCGTCATCGCCAACGCGGAGGGCTCCCGGACCACTCCTTCCATCGTCGCGTTCGCCCGCAACGGTGAGGTGCTCGTCGGCGAGGTCGCCAAGCGGCAGGCGGTAACCAACCCGGACCGGACGATCCGGTCGGTCAAGCGTGAGATCGGCACCAGCTGGACCGTCGACATCGACGGCAAGAAGTACACGCCGCAGGAGATCTCCGCCCGTACCCTGATGAAGCTCAAGCGGGACGCCGAGGCCTACCTCGGTGAGCGGATCACCGACGCGGTGATCACCGTCCCGGCGTACTTCAACGACGCGCAGCGTCAGGCCACCAAGGAAGCCGGCGAGATCGCCGGGTTCAACGTGCTGCGGATCGTCAACGAGCCGACCGCGGCGGCCCTGGCGTACGGCCTGGACAAGGGCTCCAAGGAGCAGACCGTCCTGGTCTTCGACCTCGGTGGCGGCACCTTCGACGTCTCGCTGCTGGAGCTCGGCGAGGGCGTGATCGAGGTCAAGTCGACCAGTGGTGACAACCTGCTCGGTGGTGACGACTGGGACCAGCGGATCATCGACCACCTGGTGAAGACGTTCCGTGGCCAGCACGGCGTTGACCTCGCCCAGGACAAGATGGCGATGCAGCGGCTGCGGGAAGCCGCGGAGAAGGCCAAGATCGAGCTGTCCGCCGCCACCACGACCAGCATCAACCTGCCGTACATCACCGCCGGCCCGGCCGGGTCGGACGGCGCCCCGTCGGCGCCGCTGCACCTGGACGTCACGCTGACCCGCGCCGAGTTCCAGCGGATGACCCAGGACCTGCTGGACCGCTGCAAGGGCCCGTTCGAGCAGGCGATCAAGGACGCCAGCGTCAAGCTGGCCGATGTCGACCACGTCATCCTGGTCGGCGGGTCCACCCGGATGCCGGCCGTCTCCGACCTGGTCAAGCAGCTGACCGGCCGGGAGCCGAACAAGGGCGTCAACCCGGACGAGGTGGTCGCGGTCGGTGCCGCGCTGCAGGCCGGTGTGCTCAAGGGCGAGGTCAAGGACGTCCTGCTGCTCGACGTGACCCCGCTGAGCCTGGGCATCGAGACCAAGGGCGGCATCTTCACCAAACTGATCGAGCGCAACACCACCATCCCGACCAAGCGCTCCGAGGTGTTCACCACGGCCGACGACAACCAGCCGTCGGTGCTCATCCAGGTCTTCCAGGGTGAGCGGGACATCGCCGCGTACAACAAGAAGCTCGGCACCTTCGAGCTCACCGGGCTCCCGCCGGCGCCGCGCGGCGTGCCGCAGGTCGAGGTCGCCTTCGACATCGACGCGAACGGCATCGTCCACGTCAACGCCAAGGACCTGGGCACTGGCAAGGAGCAGTCGATGACGATCACCGGCGGCTCGGCGCTGCCGAAGGACGACATCGAGCGGATGATGCGCGACGCGCAGGACCATGCCGACGAGGACAAGCGGCGTCGCGAGGAGGCGGAGACCCGCAACCTGGCCGAGCAGCTGCAGTGGCAGACCGAGAAGTTTCTCGCCGAGAGCGGCGACAAGCTGCCGTCGGACTCCCGCGACCAGATGAACGACGCGCTGGGCGAACTGCGTGGCGCGTTGGCCGGCAGCGACATCGAGGCGATCAAGTCCGCGCACGAGAAGCTGGCGCAGGTTTCCCAGCAGGCCGGCTCGCAGCTCTACGCCCAGCAGGCCGAGCAGCCGGGCGGTGCCGGCACCCCCGGCGAGCCCGGACCGGGCACCGCCGGACCGGGCGCCGCTGGGGCGTCCGCGTCAGGTGGTGCCGCCGGCGGGCCGGACGACGTGGTCGACGCGGAGATCATCGAGGACGACAAGAAGTGAGTCTCCGTCGAGGCCGAGGACCAGCGATGATCTTCCCTCGAACTGCCGCACGGAGCGAGGTAGCCACATGACGGAGAAGTCACGGGCCGCTGATCCGGCCGGCACCGGCCCGCCGAGGCGCCGCTCGGCACCGGTCGAGCAGGCGGACGGTGAGACCACCGAGCGCCTGGTGATCCGGGACAAACGCCGGATCGACCCGACCGGGACGCGGCCTCGGACCGCGCGGCACGCGGCGGCCGAGCCGACGGGTGCGGCACCCCCCACCGACCATCGTCCGACCGGGCGGCACGCCCGGTCGGGCACGGAGGAGGAGCCAGTGAGCGGGAAAGCCGACGACAGGTCCGCCGACGGGTCGGCCGCCAGCGACACCGGAAAGGACGAGCCGACCCGGTCCGCGACGAGCAGCGGGTCCGCGACCGGCACCGACCGGGCCGTTCAGCCCGACTCGTCGGACACCGCTGTCGTCGACGAGCCGGTGGTCGGCGAAGTGGTGGAGCCGGCGCCGGAGTCGGACGCCGAGGAGGCGGCCGGGGGCGTGGCCGGTCCCGGTCCGCTCGGCGCCGAGCTGGAGGCGCTCCGCGCCGATCTCGACGAACGCACCCGCGACCTGCAGCGGGTGACCGCTGAGTACGCCAACTATCGCAAGCGGGTCGAGCGGGACAAAGGGGTCGCCGCAGATCAGGCCACTGGTGCGGTTCTCGCCGCGCTGCTGCCGATCCTGGACGACCTGGACCGGGCACGGGAGCACGGCGACCTGGTCGGCCCGTTCGGCGCCGTGGCCGAGCAACTCGGCGCGGCGCTGGGCAAGTTCGGGCTCACCGCGTTCGGCGAGAAGGGCGACCCGTTCGATCCCACCCTGCACGAGGCGGTCGCGCACCTGACCTCCGCCGAGGTCACCGAACCCACCTGCGTCGACGTGATGCGGCGGGGCTACCTGCTCGGGGACCGGCTGCTGCGGGCGGCGCTGGTCGCTGTCGCAGACCCGGAATGACCGCCGCCGGTGGTCCACCGGCGCACATCACTGCCGGCGGCGGGACGCGGACCGCGTCCCGCCGCCGGCACCGCGGTACCGGCCGCCGCGCGTGGGCCGGGCCCGCAGTGGTTGGCCGGTCGTCCACCTGGCACCAGGGCGGTCAGGGTCGGGGTCCGGTGACGGACAGGAGGAGGACAGGGTGAGTTCCAAGGACTGGCTGGAAAAGGACTTCTACGCCGTACTGGGGGTGCCCAAGACGGCCTCCGCCGACGAGATCAAGAAGGCGTACCGCAAGCTGGCCCGCGAGTTGCATCCCGACCACAATCCCGGCAACTCGGCCTTTGAGGAGCGGTTCAAGGCGGTGTCGGAGGCGTACAACGTGCTCGCCGACGATCGGCGGCGCAAGGAGTACGACGAGATGCGCTCGCTGTTCGGTTCGGGTGCGTTCCGCCGGGGGGCGCGTGGCGGCGGGCCGGGCTTCGACCCGGCCGACCTGTTCGGCGGCTTCGCCGGGGCTGGCGGTGCCGGCGACCGTCGGTTCGGCGGGGCCGGGTTTTCCGACATTTTCAGCTCGATCTTTTCCGGCGGCGGCGGGGGCGGGATGCGTACCCGTGGACCGGCCCGAGGCCGCGACGTCGAGGCCGAGGTGGTGCTGGACTTCGGCGCCGCCGTACGCGGCACGACGCTGCCGCTGAGCCTGCGGGCACCTGGGGTGTGCGACACCTGCCACGGCAACGGTGCCAAGCCAGGCTCGGTGCCGAGGACCTGCCCGACCTGTGCCGGGTCCGGGCTGACCACCCGCAACCAGGGGTCGTTCAGCTTCTCCGAGCCGTGCCGTGACTGCCAGGGGGTGGGCACGATCGTCGACGAGAAGTGCCCGGAATGTCATGGCTCCGGTGGGGTGACCAAGACCCGGACGCTGAACGTCCGCTTCCCATCCGGCGTGGCGGACGGCCAGCGGATCCGGTTGGCCGGGCGGGGCGAGCCGGGCGACCGGGGTGGCCCGGCCGGTGACCTGTACGTGCTGGTCAAGGTCCGCAACGACGAACTGTTCGGGCGGACCGGCGACGATCTCACGTTGACCGTGCCGATCACCTACGCCGAGGCGGTGCTCGGCACCGACCTGCGGGTCCCGACCATGGACGGTGCCGTAACGCTTCGGGTGCAACCGGGTACACCGAGTGGGCGTACCTTGCGGGCGCGCGGCAAGGGTGTGCCCCGCCGGGACGGCACCGCCGGTGATCTTCTGGTTACCGTCGAGGTCGTCGTTCCGGCTACCGTGGACGAGTCGGCACAGGCCGCCCTGCGGACCTTCGCGGAGCACACCCCCGCTGCCGACCGGGAACGTCTCGCCGCCCGGCTGCGTCGCAACGAGGAGCAGGCCGCCGGGTCGCCGCGAGGGACAGACGGGAGGTGAGTGAGGGGTGGACGAGGATCTGCTGATCACGTTCGAGGCCGCCTCCGACGCCAAGGTCCTGATCATCTCGGTGGCGGCGCGGATGGCCGGCATGCATCCGCAGACGCTGCGCCAGTACGACCGGCTGGGCCTGGTGCAGGCCGGCCGGGCGGCTGGCGGCGGCCGCCGGTACAGCGTCCGGGACGTGGTGCTGCTGCGCGAGGTGCAGCGGCTCAGCCAGGACGACGGCGTCAACCTGGCCGGCATCAAGCGGATCATCGGGCTGGAGCAGCTCGTCGGCGACCTGCAGCAGCAGGTTGACGGGTTGCGCGCCGAGCTGGCCGAGGCGTACCGGCGGATCGCCGAGCTGGAGTCGGTCGGCCCGTACCCGCGACGTGACCTGGTCCCGACCAGCCGCACCTCGACCGCGCTGGTGGTGTGGCGGCCCAACCGGGGCAGCCGGCAGGAGTAAGCGGGGGCGGAGCCGGACCGGTCCGTCGGTCACTCAGCCGGCGGGAGCCGTTGACGATCAGCTGAGCCGGCGGGACTCGCGGATGCTAGCTCAGCCGGCGGGACTTACGGACCAGGCCGCCTTCGCACCAGTCGTGGTAGTCGAACAGCTGCGGCTTGGCCAGCAGCACCCGGGTGTTGTGCGCCCAGACCGACATCAGCTCGTCGCCGTCCTGCTCGGCCTGCTCGACCAGCTTGCGCAGCCGCCGTTTCGGGTGGGCGCGGAAGTTGGTCCGGATGCCGTCCGCCGCGTAGATGTAGAGGCAGTGCAGCGCGAACCGGCGGGCCGGACAGGTCGGATCCATCGCCAGGTCGAACAGCGTGGTGATCAACCGGTCACCGGAGACGAGCAGGTCCCAGTCCTGCGGCATCGACTGCAGCGGGACCGAGTCCGGCTGGTATGCCCAGGCGCGCAGCTCGGCGGGCGACGGGTCCACCGGGTTGGTGAAGCCGCGGAACGCCGACTCTTGCACGCTCAACGGGGACCCTCCCGTTCGCGGCCGACAGGGCACAACCGGCCCTGGGCCTACCACTAGCTACTGCCGCGCCACGGTAGCGTGTCGGAGGGTGATCGGGGAAGTCCCTGGTAATGCCTTTCACGAAGCCGGTACGTGCCGGTCCGCTTCCGTCAGGTGATCCCCGCTGGCCGCGAGGGGTGCGGGCCGCCTCCGCAGCCGACGCTTGAACCAGCGGGAATCCGGAATCCGGGCCAGCACCGGTCCGGTCACCACGGTGATCAGCACGTACGCGGTGGCCAACGGCGCGAGCGCCGGCTCGATACCGGAGCTGGCGACCGCCAGGCCGGCGATCACGATGGAGAACTCCCCACGCGGCATCAGCGCCAGCCCGGCCCGCCACCGACCGGGAGCGGCGATACCGGCCCGCTTGGCGGCCAGGTAACCGGTCAGCACCTTGGTGCACATCGTCACCACCGCCAGCCCGAGGGCCGGCAGCAGCACCGGCGGGATGTCCCGGGGGTCGGTCACCAGCCCGAAGAAGACGAAGAAGACCGCAGCGAACACGTCCCGCAGCGGGGTGAGCAGTTCGGTGGCGCTGTGCGCCACCGGCCCGGACAGCGCGATGCCGACCAGGAACGCGCCGACCGCCGCGGAGACCTGCAGTTCGGCGGCGATCCCGGCGACCAGCAGGGTCAATCCGAGTACGCCGAGCAGCAGCGCCTCCGGGTCGCGTACCGACAGCAGAGCGGAGATCCGGTGGCCGAACCGGACCGCGACCAGCAGCACGACGGTGACCGCGGTGACCGCCACCGCGACCGCCAGGCTGCCGGCGGCGAGCCCGGCGCCGATCAGCACCGCGCTGAGCACCGGCAGGTAGAACGCCATCGCCAGGTCCTCGACGACCAGGATCGACAGGATGACCGGCGTTTCCCGGTTACCCAGCCGGCCCAGGTCGCCGAGCATCTTGGCGATCACGCCGGACGACGAGATCCAGGTGATCCCGCCGAGCACCACGGCGGCGGTCGGCCCCCAGCCGAGCAGCAGGGCGAACGCGACCCCGGGCAGCGCGTTGAGCAGCGCGTCGATCAGGCCGGCCGGTGCCGCCCGGCGCAGGTTGCCGATCAGCTCGCTCGCCGAGTACTCCAGCCCGAGCATCACCAGCAGCAGCACCACGCCGATCTCTGCCCCGACGGCGAAGAAGTCCTGGATGTCGTGCAGCGGGAGCAGGCCGCCGTGACCGAACAGCAGCCCGGCGAGCAAATAGAGCGGGATCGGCGACAGCCCGTAGCGCCGGGACAGGCGGCTGAGCAGCCCGAGGAGCAGCAGCAGCGCGCCGAGTTCGATCAGCAGCAGTGCGCTGTCGTGCATGGCCGGGTCAGCCGGCCGGGTCGTCGTCGGCGAGGATGCCGCCCACGCCGTCCAGCCCGGACCTGGTACCGACGACCACCACCACGTCGCCGGCGGCGAACCGGAACTCCGGCCCCGGGGAGGCCAGCACCTCCCGGTTGCGCAGCACCGCCACGATCGACGCCCCGGTACGGGTCCGCGTCTTGGTGTCGCCGAGGGTGCGGCCGACGAACGGCGAGCCAGCCGAGATCGGCACCTGCTCGGTGAGCAGCCCGGCCGCCTGGTCGCGCAACCCGGCGAGCTGGCTGAGCATCAGCGACGCGCCGAGGATGTCGGCGAGCGCCTCCGCCTCGTCGTCGGTCAGCGGGATGTCGGCGTCACAGGCGTCCGGATCGTCCCGGTCGTAGAGGACGAGGTCACGACGCCCTGACCGGTGACTCACCACGCCGATCCGTCGGCCTGACTCGGTCATCAGGTCGTGGCGTACTCCGATGCCGGGGAGATCGACCTGTTCCACACGTGCGCGCACACCGTCCACGCTACGCCGCCTAAGGGCAGACGGTCGCGCCGCGTCCCGGCAGACTGGTGCGGACGCGGTGCCGAATCGGCCAGGAGTGGTCGCCGGACCGGGCGGTTGTGGGGCGCGGGGCGGAAGGAGAGGGTGGATGCGACGTCGGGTAGGCGGGTCGGTCGCGGCCGTCGGTCTGTCGGCCGTGCTGATCCTCACCGGGTGTTCGATCGGCGACATCCGCCGGCCACCTCCAGACCGCGCGGCCCCGTCGACGGACGCGACGGGGCCTGTCGGCGGGCCCGCCGTCGAGGTACGCCCGATGCGGGTGCGGGCCGGCTACAACGCCCCATTCGTCGCGTTCGACGACGCCGACCACGGGTACGCCTTCTTTCACGGATGCAACGCCCGGGCGTCCGTCGGGGTTGCGTCGGGTTGCCCGTCGCAGCTCTACGCGACCGCCGACGGCGGCCGGTCCTGGCAGCACCGGGAGCACCCGGACCCGGCGGCGGTGGAGCATTCGATGCTGGTCGGCTACGGCAGCCTGGTGCTGTCCGCCGGCGCGGCCTGGTACCGGTCGGTCGACGGGGGTGTGACCTTCACCCAGGGTGACAGTCCGGACGGGTCGATGCCGCCCGAGTTCGCCAGTTGGGACGGGCCGTACCAGGTGTGTTGCCGAACCGATCCCGTGCCGCGGGTCGTCGAGGTGACCGAGCAGGGGACGGTCCCGTTGGCCCCGCAGCCGCCGATCCCGGTGGTGCAGACCGTCGGCCACATCGGCGACAAGCTGACCGTCGCCGGGCTGCACGACGGCCGGCTGCATGTGGCGTTCGGCGCGCCGGTGGCGACCGATGATGATGGCGGCGGTGGGCCAGGGGTGCGCTGGCTGTGGCGGACCGACGCGGTCACCGTCGCGGATCCGGAGCGGATCCGTCAGCTCGTCGTGGAGACGACGCCGTCGGGCGGTTACTGGCTGATCGGCGAGCCGGTGCCCCTGCCGGGTGAGTTTCCGCTCGTCTGGCGGGCCGATTGGGGTCGGCTGGAGCCGGTGCGGTTCGATGACCCGCCGCCGGAGGTGATGTCGGTGCTGCCGGACGGTGGCCGGCTGCTGGTCACCACCAGTACCGGTGTCTGGTCGGTCGGCTCCGACGGCCGCTTCGAGCCGGTTGACTGGCCGGTGCAGGGCGCCTACCTGACCCGGCTGCGGGACGGGACGGTGCAGGCGGTCCGGCCGGGCGGCGCGGTGCTGCTCAAGGCGCGACAGCCGTCGGGTGCCGGGTGGGTGGAGATCTCCTGGGAACCGTACGGGCGGTAGCCCGGTGCGGGTCGGGCTTCGGCGGTCGACTCGTTGATCGGAGTTGAGTGGAATAGACTCAAGTCTGGTGGTGTCCTCATCAGTGGACCAACCTGCCGTACAGGGGAGCTCATGAACGCCGAACGTTTGACCACCAAGAGTCGCGAAGTCATCACCGCCGCGGTCGCCATCGCCAACCAGCGGGGCCACGCCACGGTCGAACCGTGGCATCTGCTGCTCTCCCTGCTGGACACCGGCGGCTCAACCGCCGCCGGCCTGCTGCGGGCCGTCGGCGCCAACCCGGTGGAGATCCGCCGGTCCGCCGTACGGACCGTGGAGAACCTGCCCGCCGCGCGCGGCTCCAGCGTCGCCGAGCCGAGCCTGTCCCGCGAGTTCGCCAACGCGATCGGCGCGGCCGAGCAGATCGCCCGTCCACTCGGCGACGAGTACACCTCCACCGAGCACCTGTTGGCCGGCCTGGCCCGGGTCGGCGGGGCCGTCGCCGGGCTACTCAAGGATGCCGGAGCCACCGAGGAAAACCTGGTCGCCGCGTTCCCGTCGGTACGCGGCGGCGACCGCCGGGTCACCACCGCCGACCCGGAGCAGACCTACCAGGCCCTGGAGAAGTACGGCGTCGACCTGACCGCCAGCGCCCGGGACGGCAAGATCGACCCGGTGATCGGCCGGGACGCCGAGATCCGCCGGGTGATCCAGGTGCTGTCCCGGCGTACCAAGAACAACCCGGTGCTGATCGGCGAACCCGGCGTCGGCAAGACCGCGATCGTCGAAGGGCTCGCCCAGCGGATCGTCGCCGGCGACGTACCCGAGTCGCTGCGCGACAAGCGGCTGGTGTCGCTCGACCTCGGCGCGATGGTCGCCGGTGCGCAGTACCGGGGCCAGTTCGAGGAGCGGCTCAAATCCGTCCTGGAGGAGATCAAGAGCTCCGACGGCCAGGTGATCACCTTCCTCGACGAGCTGCACACCGTGGTCGGTGCCGGCAAGGGCGAGGGCTCGATGGACGCCGGCAACATGCTCAAGCCGATGCTGGCCCGTGGCGAGCTGCGGATGGTCGGCGCCACCACCCTCGACGAGTACCGCGAGCACATCGAGAAGGACCCGGCGTTGGAGCGCCGGTTCCAGCCGGTGCTGGTCGGCGAGCCGACCGTGGAGGACACCATCGGCATCCTGCGCGGGCTCAAGGAACGCTACGAGGTGCACCACGGCGTACGGATCACCGACGCCGCGCTGGTCGCCGCCGCCGGCCTGTCCGACCGCTACATCACCGACCGGTTCCTGCCGGACAAGGCGATCGATCTGGTCGACGAGTCCGCCTCCCGGCTGCGGATGGAGATCGACTCCCGGCCGGTCGAGGTCGACGAGATCGAGCGGGCCGTCCGCCGGCTGGAGATCGAGGAGATGGCGCTGGCCAAGGAGCCGGACCCCGGCTCGGCGCAGCGCCTGGAGCGGCTGCGCCGGGAGCTGGCCGACAAGCGCGAGCAGTTGACCGCGCTCAGCGACCGCTGGCAGCTGGAGAAGGGGCACATCACCCGGATCTCCACCGCCCGCGAGGAGTTGGAACGCCTCGGCGGCGAGGCCGAGCGGGCCGAACGCGACGGTGAGCTGGAGCGCGCCGCCGAGCTGCGGTACGGCCGGATCCCGGCGCTGCAGGGCGAGCTGGCCCGCGCCGAGACCGAGCTGGCCGCGCTGCAGGCCGACGGCGCGATGCTCAAGGAGGAGATCGGCGCGGACGACATCGCGGCCGTCGTCGCCGCCTGGACCGGCATCCCGGCCGGCCGGCTCATGGAGGGCGAGACCGCCAAGCTGCTACGGATGGAGTCCTCGCTGGGGGCCCGGGTGGTCGGCCAGGCCGCCGCCGTCACCGCCGTCTCCGACGCGGTCCGCCGGGCCCGGGCCGGGGTCGCCGACCCGGACCGGCCGACCGGCAGCTTCCTCTTCCTCGGCCCGACCGGCGTCGGCAAGACCGAGCTGGGCAAGGCGCTGGCCGGGTTCCTCTTCGACGACGAGCGGGCCATGGTTCGCATCGACATGAGCGAGTACGCCGAGAAGCACTCCGTGGCCCGGCTGGTCGGTGCCCCGCCCGGCTACGTCGGGTACGAGGAGGGCGGTCAGTTGACCGAGGCGGTACGCCGCCGGCCGTACTCGGTGATCCTGCTCGACGAGGTGGAGAAGGCTCACCCGGACGTCTTCGACGTGCTGCTGCAGGTGCTCGACGACGGTCGGCTCACCGACGGGCAGGGCCGTACGGTCGACTTCCGCAACGCGATCCTGATCCTCACCTCCAACCTCGGCTCGACGCTGATCAACGACCTGACGTTGACCGAGGAGCAGCGCCGCGACGCGGTGCTGGCCGTGGTCCGGGCGCACTTCAAGCCGGAGTTCCTCAACCGGCTGGACGACATCGTGGTCTTCGCGATGCTCAGCGGCGCCGAGCTGCGGTCGATCGTGGACATTCAACTGGACCGGATGCGCCGGCGGTTGGCCGACCGGCGGCTGACCCTGGACGTCGACGACACTGCCCGCAGCTGGCTGGCCGAGCACGGCTACGACCCGATCTACGGAGCCCGGCCGCTGCGTCGACTGGTCCAGTCGGCGATCGGCGACCAGTTGGCCAAGGCGCTGCTGGCCGGCGAGATCCGTGACGGCGACACCGTCCGGGTGCAGCTCGCCGACGACAAGGAAGGGCTGGCGGTGCAGGCCGGCTGACCGGCATCGATGTGCATCGGTGAGTGCTGTCGATCGCTCTGCTCGACGGCGCGGCCGGGTTCGGCGACGAAACGCGAGGTCGACGCGGCGTCCGTTTGCCCCGTGTCACTGGCGGGGTACCGCTACGGTGATCTTCCGAAGCTTCGGGAAGGAGAGCCGTGTCGGATCCGAATCCGGCCGCGCCACCGGTCAAGGCGCGGCCGAGCACCGTCACCATTTCGAGTTACCTGCTGTTCCTGATCGCCGCGCTGCAGGTCGTCGGCCTGATCGTCGCGCTGTCGGTGATGGGCACGATGCAACAGGTCTACGAGGACGCCTACGCCGGCACCGACATGGAGGCCATCAGCAGCCTTACGACGATCTCCCTGATCGCCGGCGCGATCTTCGGCCTGCTGATCGCCGCCGGCCTGGTGGTGCTGGCTCTGCTCAACAACCGGGGCAAGAACCCGTCTCGGATCGTCACCTGGGTGCTCGGTGGCATCTTCCTCTGCTGCTCCGGGGGCGGGCTCGCGCTCGGAGCGGCCGGCAGCGCGTTGCCCACCGGCCCGACCAGCACCGACCCGGACATGCCGGACCCGGCGCAGGTGCAACGGGATCTGGAGGCCGCGCTGCCCGGCTGGTACGAGCCGGCCAACCTGTTGCTCGGCGTCGTGACCGTGCTGGCGCTGCTGGCCGCGCTGATCCTGCTGGCGCTGCCGCCGTCGAACGACTTCTTCCGTAAGCCGGCCGTGGCCTGGGAGCCGCCGGTGCCGGGCGGTGGGTACGGCGTGCCGCCGATGCCGGGCGGCGCCTACCCGAGTTACCCAGCCGCCCCCGGTGGGCCGCCGGCTGCCGGCCCACCGCCGACGGCCACCCCGCCCGGTCCGCCGCCGACCCCTAACGCGCCGCCGGCTGCCGAGCCGCCGGAGAATCCGCCGGGCAACCCCCCGCCGCCGACCAGCTGACGATCAGTCGATCACGGGTCGGTCCGCCCGGGGCGGACCGACCCGCCGGTACGGGGAGACCCGGTCCTCGTAGGAGGTGACGACGTGGGGGACAAGCCTGCCCTGCGTACCGCACTGGTCACCGGGGCCACCGCCGGCCTCGGTGCCAGCTTCGCCCGTCGGCTCGCCGCCGACGGGTATCGGCTGGTGCTGGTCGCCCGTGACCGGCAGCGGCTCACCACGTTGGCGGACGAGTTGGCCGACCGGCACGGCGTGACCGTCGAGGTGCTCGACGCCGACCTGGCTACTGACGGTGGAGTGACCGCCGTGGCCGACCGGCTGCGGTCCGTCGACGCGCCGGTCGACCTGCTGGTCAACAACGCGGGCATCGGTCTGAACCGGTCGTTCCGGCGCACCGATGAGGCGGACGAGCTGCGGCTGCTGCGGCTCAATGTGGAGGCGGTGCTGCGGTTGACGCATGCTGTCCTGCCCGGCATGGTGCAACGCCGACAGGGCAGAGTGATTAATGTCTCGTCGGTGGCGGGCTTTGGGCCATTAGCAGCTGGTTCGACCTATTCGGCGAGCAAGGCCTGGGTGACAAACTTCAGTGAGTCGATCGACATGTCGGTCCGCCACCTCGGGGTGCGGGTGATGGCGTTGTGCCCGGGCTACGTCCGCACCGAGTTCCACGAACGCGCCGGCATCCGGACCTCCGGCTCGCCGACCTGGCTGTGGCTGCGGGCCGACGACGTGGTCGCCGATGGCCTGCGGGACCTGGCCAGGGGGCGGGCGGTGAGCGTCCCCGACTGGCGCTACAAGACGCTCGCCACTGTGGTGCGTCACGCTCCGCATGGACTGCTCCGGTTGGCGGCCGGGCGCCCAAAGAGTCGCGAGTGAGCCGAAGAGCGTATCAGCGGGTACGTCGCTGCACTGGTCGCCGCGTTGACCAGGGATTTCGTGGTGTATGACCAGGTAGCGAGGCGGATGGTGGATATCGGCGGGTTGCCGGGCCGGCGGATGGGGACCCAGTGACGGGCAGTACTCTTTGTGACATGGGGAACCTCGACGACCTGCGCAAATTCATCACTGACCTGGCCGTGGTGCACGGCAGGGTGGTGTTGTCGTCAGGTCGCGAGGCTGACTGGTACGTCGACCTGCGGCGGGTGACGCTGCACCACGCCGCCGCACCGCTGGTGGGACGGGTGCTGCTCGATCTCACCGCGGACTGGGAGTACGACGCGGTTGGTGGCCTGACGTTGGGAGCGGACCCGGTGGCTCTGTCCATGTTGCACGCCGCTGCGGCGGAGCAACGGCGACTGGATGCCTTCGTGGTGCGCAAGGCTGGCAAGACGCACGGACTCCAGCGACGGATCGAAGGGCCGGACGTGGCCGGCCGGCGGGTGCTGGCAGTGGAGGACACCTCGACGACCGGCGGAAGCGTACTGACCGCTGTCGAGGCGTTACAGGAGGCAGGGGCTGAGGTGGTCGGCGTGGCGGTGATCGTCGATCGTGGGGCCGGTGACGCGGTTCGGGCAGCCGGACTGGCCTATCGGGCCGCCTATACGTTGGCTGACCTCGGCCTTCCGGCCTAAAAGTTTGCCGATTCGGATCTGCTGATATGCAGGCGGATCGATGCTGTTTGGTGGAAGGATGGGTTTCGTGGGAACTGCGTTGGCTGAAATGACCATGCCTCAAATCTCGCCGCTTGCCGGCGAGCCGATCGAACGCGCGGACGCGGAGCGACTCGCTGGAGTCCTCAAGGCGCTCGCCGACCCGGCCCGACTCAGGCTGCTCAGCCTGATCCAGTCGGCGCCGGAAGGCGAGGCCTGCGTCTGCGACCTCACCGCTCCGCTGGGGCTCTCCCAGCCGACGGTGAGCCACCACCTGCGTATCCTCACCGAGGCCGGCTTGCTGGAGCGGGAGAAGCGCGGAGTGTGGGCTTACTACCGGCTGGTGCCGACCGCGATCGCCACGATCGCGGATCTGCTGACCCCGCCGCGTAAGCGCGCCACCAAGAAGGCACGCTGACCTGACGGCGCCTTGCCTGGTCGACTCGCGGAGGCGGAGCTGCCAGGCAAGGTGCCCAAGGTTTACGGAGGTCGCCGCGTGACGTACATCGCTGGCGATCTGCGGGACCAGCTTGCCCACGTCGGGTCCGACGTGGTGCGCGCCGGTCTCGTCGTGGGCTCCGGCGGCAACCTTTCCGCCCGCCTGCCGGGCGACGATGAATGCTGGGTAACCGCGTCCGGCACCTGGCTGGACCGGCTCGGCCCGGCATCGTTCGCCCGGGTGCGGATCGCGGACGGCTGCACCCTGCCCGACGAACCGCAGATCCGACCGACCAGTGAGCTGGCGCTGCACCTGGCGGTCTACCGTGCCCGCCCCGACGTCCGCGCCATCGTGCATCTGCACCCGCAGAGCATGCTGCTGCTGGACACGCTCGGCGTACCGATTCGGCTGGTCACCACCGACCACGCCTTCTACCTGCGGCGCGTCGTCACCGTGCCGTTCGCGCCGCCCGGCGGACAGCGGCTCGCCCGAGCCGCCGCCGACGCGGCCGCCGACGGCACCAACTGCCTGATCCTGTCCCGGCACGGCTGCTCCGTACTGGCCGGGTCGGTGGAGCTCGCCCACAAGCGGGCGGTCAACCTGGAAGAGGCCGCCCGGCTCACCTACCGGGCACTGGCCATCGGTCGGCTCGACGACCTGACGCCGCTGCCGGCCGACTACCTCGACCGGCTGCCGGACACGGAGCACGGCACCGTCTGACCCGACCGGACCGGACCGACCCGATGAGGAAAAGCCCGCTGGGCCGGTCGGCCAACCGGCCGGCGGACCAGCTCAGTGGTGGGTCGGCAGCTGCGGCGATTCCTCCTGGGTGACATCGACCGCCGCGCGGCGCAGCCGACGCTGCTCCAGAACCACCATCGCGGTGACGATGGCGACCCCCAGCACCAGCAGCAACACCACCGACAGCACGTTGCTGCCAGGGGCGAGCAGCCCGCGCTCCTCGGTCTGCCACGGCCACAGCGCCCGCAGGCTACCGACGATCACCCCGGTCATCACCGCCAGGGTCACCCGCCGGTGGTGCTCCAACAGGTACTGCAGCAGCTTCACGAACAGCGTCAACCCGACGAGCATGCCGACGGCGAAGACCGCCAGGTAGCCGACGTCGCGGTCGTTGACCGCCTCGATGGTCGGCTCGTAGAGCCCGACGGTCAGCAGCAGGAACGACCCGGACACGCCCGGCAGCACCAGCGCGCAGACCGCGACCGCGGCGGCCAGCAGCACCACCACCGGGTTCGGGTCGATGCTGGCCGACGGTAGACCGGTCAGCACGAACGCAGCGACCCCGGCGGCGACCACCGCGAAGACGTCCCGGCCGCGCCACGGCCGGCCGATCATCGAGACCGGCACTAGCACCGAGGCCAGCACCAGGCCGAAGAACAACCCTCGGGTGTGCTCCGGGTACTCCTCCAGCATCGGCTCCAGCAGCCGGGCCGCCAGCAGCAGACCCGGCAGCATGCCCAGCGCCAGCGGGATGATCACCCCCCAGTGCACCTGCCGGAACTGCTCCCCGCTGCGCGCCCAGCCCTGCTTACGGGGCACGTCGGTGACCGCGTACCGGACCGCGCTGATCAGGTGCCCGGCCGAGGCGATGAGCCGCTCGTACACGCCGGTGACCAGGGCGATGGTCCCGCCGCTGACCCCCGGGACGGCCTCTGCCACCCCGATCGCCGCACCCCGGAACATATGGCCGACACGTTCGCGCACTGACATTCGCAGAACCATACCGGGCCAGTGCTCACAGTCGTGGGTCGACCGGTTCGGACTCGCAGGCGAGCACCGCGAAGACCAACTCGTGCCGGCGCCACAGCGGTGCGCCGGTGGCCAGCAGATCCAGCGCGGCCAGACCGAGACCGTGTTCGCGCAGCGCCATCGACCGTTTTCGGCCCAGCGACCGCCGGCGCAGCTCGGCCAACCGCTCCGGTTCGGTGTACTCCGGACCGTAGATGATCCGCAGATACTCCCGGCCCCGGCACTTGACGCCGGGCTGCAGCAGCCGGCCGGTGCCGCTGCGGGCGGTCAGTCCGGCGTACGGCTTGACCACCATGCCCTCACCGCCGGCCGCCGTCAGCTCCGACCACCAGTCGGTGGCGTCGGTCACCGCCGCCTCGTCAGTGAGCTCCACCACCCGCCGACGGGTGGTGGTGAACAGCTGCGGATCGGCCGCCACCAGCGCGTCCGCGCACTCCAGATGCCAGCCGTGGTCGCGGTCGGCGTACGAGCGGCCGTCGGCGGCCAGCACCGCGAACGGCGCCAGCGTCACCGCGTCCGGGTCACCGACGTACGCCCGGTAGGCGTCGGCGTACCGGTCGACGTCGCCGGCCCGGCGGGCCAACCGGGCACGCAGCTGCCCGACCGGCAGGCCCCGACCGGCGGCGGCGTCGAGCACGTCCAACGCGGCGGGCAGCGCGGCCCGGCCGGCGGCGGCGACGCTGGCGTACTGCTCGCGGATCAGCCCGAGCGCCTTCGCCGACCAGGGCAGCAGCTCGCAGTCGAGCAGCAGCCAGCCGGCCGGCCCGGCACCGGTGGTTAGCCGCTGCCACAGCCCGGCCGCCTCGGCCGCCGCCCGGATCCGGGCCAGCAGCGCCTCGGTCCGCTCGTCGGAGGTGAAGAACGGCCGCCCGGTCCGGGTGTGCACCACCCCGCCGCCGGGGCCGAACAGTGGGCCCCCCGCCGGGTCGCGGCAGACCAGCACCACCGCCCGGGATCCCATGTGCTTCTCCTGGCAGACCACCCGGTCGACACCGGCGGCCCGGTAGTCGGCGAACGCCTCCGCCGGATGCTCCAGGAACCCGTCCCGGGTCGACGTCGAGCAGGGCGACATGGTCGGCGGCAGCCAGACCAGCCACCGGGGATCCACCGCGAAGCGGCTCATCACCTCCAACGCGGCGGCCGCGTTCTCGGCCGGGACCGTCGTGGTGCCGTAGCCGTAGTCGATGTGCCGACGGCCGGTGACGTCGCGCAGGTCCAGCACGTCGTCGGGGCGGTCGGTGACCGGCCCGCCGATGTCGGCGGCACCCGGCTCGGCCGTCAGTGGCCGGACCGGCGGGTAGTACTCGCGGTCAGCCGGTACCGAGACGAGTTCCCGCGACGGGTAGCGCAGCGCGGTCAGCCGGCCGCCGAAGACGCAGCCGGTGTCGACGCAGATGGTGTTGTTCACCCAGTCGGGACGGGTCGTCGGGGTGTGCCCGTAGACCACGGTGGCGGCACCCCGGTAGTCGCGCGCCCACGGGTAGCGCACCGGCAGACCGTACTCGTCGGTCTCGCCGGTCGTCTCCCCGTACAGCGCGAAGCTGCGCACCCGGCCGGACGCCCGACCCTGGTATTCGGCCTTGAGCCCGGCGTGTGCCACCACCAGCGCGCCGCCGTCGAGCCGATAGTGGCTGACCAGCCCGTCGATGAACCGGGCGACCTCGTCGGTGAACCCGGCCGACTCGGCGGCCAACTGCTCCAGGGTCTCGGCCAGCCCGTGCGACACGGTCACCTTGCGTCCCCGCAGTTTGCGCAGCAGCTTCTGCTCGTGGTTGCCGGGCACGCAGAGCGCGGTGCCGGCCCGCACCATCCCCATCACCAGGCGCAGCACGCCGGGCGAGTCCGGGCCGCGGTCGACCAGGTCACCGACGAAGACCGCGGTACGCCCCTGCGGGTGCCGGGCGTCGACCGGTCGGCCGGCGTCGTCGCGGTCGAGCGCCCAACCCAGCTTCGTCAGCAGCGCCTCCAGTTCGGTGCGGCAGCCGTGCACGTCACCGATGATGTCGAACGGCCCGGTCAGCTCCCGCCGGTCGTTGTACAGCCGGGTCAGCCGGATCTCGGCGGCGTCGATCTCGTCGGTGCCGCGCAGCACGAACACGTGCCGGAATCCTTCCCGGGTCAGCCGGCCGACCGAGCGGCGCAGGTCACGCTGCATCCGGGTGATCACGTGCCGACCGAAGGCGCGGTCGGCCCGGCCCTGGGTCCGTTCCCAGCAGGTCTGCTCGGGCACGTCGAGCACCACCGCGACCGGCAGTACGTCGTGTTCCCGGGCGAGCGCGACCAGCCCGGCCCGGGCGTGCTCCTGCAGGTTGGTGGCGTCGACCACGGTGAGCCGGCCGGCCCGCAGCCGCTTGCCGGCGACGTAGTGCAGCGCGTCGAAGGCGTCCGCCGACGCCGACTGGTCGTTCTCGTCGTCGGCGACCATCGCCCGGAAGGTGTCCGAGGAGAGCACCTGGGTCGCGGCGAAGTGCCGGCGGGCGAAGGTCGACTTGCCGGAGCCGGAGACACCGACCAGGGCGATCAGGGCGAGTTCGGGGATCTCCAGCCTGTTCACCGGGCACCCCCGGCGCCGACGTCGTCGCGGCCGGTGCTGTCCGGGCCGGCGTCGTCGCGGGTGAAGACCGCCAGCTGGGTCGGCGGCCCCACGTCCGGATCGACCTCGCCGACCGGCCGAAACCCGACCCGGTAGCCGTACGCCGCGGCGACCCGGCCGGCCCAGTCGGCGAACTCGGCGCGGGTCCACTCGAACCGGTGGTCCGGGTGCCGCAGCGCGCCCGCGGCGAGGCCTTCGTAGCGCACGTTGTGCTCCACGTTCGGGGTGGTCACCAGCACGGTGCCGGGGCGGGCGTGGCCGAAGACCGCTTCGGCCAGCGCCGGCAGCCGGGGCGGGTCGAGGTGCTCGACAACTTCCATCAGTACGGCGGCGTCGTAGCCGCGCAGCCGGTCGTCGCGGTAGGTCAGCGCCGACTGCCACAGCCGGATCCGCTGCTGCTGGCGCGCCGGGAGCCGGTCCAGTCGCAGCCGCCGGGCGGCCAGCTCCAGCGCCCGGGCCGACACGTCGGTGCCGACGATCTCGGTGAACCGGGGCTGGGCGAGCAGTTCGGTCAGCAGCGCACCGCCGCCGCAGCCCAGGTCGAGCACCCGGGTGGCACCGGCCTCGGCCAGCGCGGTGAGCACGGCGGCCCGGCGGGTCGCGGCCAGCGGTCGCGGCCGGACCACCGCCGGCAGCCCGGCGTCCTCGTCAGCGCCAGTGTCGTCGTCAGCACCAGTGACGTCGTCGACGGCGGCGTCGGCGAGCCGGAGCTCGGCGGCCCGCGCCTCGGCGAGCCGGTCCTCGGCGCGTCGGGCGAGCACCCGCCGGTGGGCCAGGTAACGCCGGGTGATCAACCGGCGTTCCGGGTGGCCGGCCAGCCAGCCCTCGCCGGCCCGGATCAGCTTGTCCAACTCGTCCGGGGCGATCCAGTAGTGCTTGGCGTCATCGAGCACCGGCAGCAGCACGTACAGGTGGTTGAGCGCGTCGGCGACCCGCAGCGTGCCGGTCAGGGTGAGGTCGACGTAGCGGCTGTCCCCCCACTGCGGGTAGCGCTCGTCCAGCGGAATGGGTCGGGCGGTCACCGTCCAGCCGAGCGGGGTGAACAGTCGCTCGGCGAGAGTCGCGCCGCCCCGGCAGCGCAGCACCGGCACCCGGATGGTCAGCGGCAGGGCGGTGCCGGGCAGCTCGGGACGGTCCCGGCTCTCCCCGCGCAGCGCGGACCGGAACACCTCGGCGAGCGCGGCGGCGAGCAGGCTGGACGCGGCGTACGGCCGGTCGTTGACGTACTGGCCGAGGGTGAAGCTCGCCGGCATCGCGGCCGTGCGCCGGCCACGGCGCGGACCGCCGGCGGCGAGCCGCGCCGGGTCAACGTCGAGCAGCAGCGCGGCGGTGCAGCGCTGTTCGGTGGCCTCCGGGTAGAACACGTGCGCGGTGCCGGTGGGTACGTCGAACGACTGCATCCGGTCCGGATGTTTGACCAGCAGGTAGCCGAGGTCGGTGGCGGGCCGGTGGGTCGTCGTCACGGTCATCAGCACCCGGGTGATGGTGCCAGCCGGCCGCCACCGGTCGACACCGGTTATCGCGGAGGCGCGGTTTCCGTCTTATCGCGGATGCGTGGCGGCCGATCCGACGCGGTCAACGGTCAGCGGTAGCCGTCGTCGTCATCGAGGTCGACGATGCGGGACTGCTCGACCGCGTCCCAGTCGTCAACCTCCAGACCACGGTGTACCTCTGGTTGCTGCTCGACCGGGTTGGCCACGACCGACTGCTCGACCGCGTCGTCGGCGGGCGCCTCCGGGTCACGTTCCTCGGGAGCGAGGTGGTCCCCTGGGGCGATGTCCTCGTCCGGGTAGGTCATGTCGCCCTCCGTTCGTCCGTACCGGTGCTTCCACCACGGTACGGGTCAACCGGGGCGCCCGCTGACCACCGTCCAAGATAGGAGGCTTGTCCGTTTTTGTGACGCGGTGGTTTACTCCGGGTGGCAGGATGGGCGTATGGGATTTCTGATCAGGCTTGCGGTCAACGCGGTCGCCCTGTGGATAACCACGCTGATCGTGCCCGGCATCGACGTCACCGGGGACACCGCGACCAACAACGCGCTGACCCTGGTCATCGTGGCGCTGATCTTCGGACTGGTCAACGCGGTCCTCAAACCGGTCATCAAGGTCGTCGGCTGCGTCTTCTACCTGCTCACCCTCGGTCTGTTCGCCCTGGTCGTCAACGCCCTGCTCTTCCTGCTGACCGACTGGCTTGCGCAGCAACTGGACCTGCCGTTCGTCATCGACGGGTTCTGGCCGGCATTCTGGGGAGCGATCGTGATGGCCGTCGTCGGCTGGCTGATCAGCCTGGTCATCCCCGACAAGTACGACCGTCGCTGACCGTGCCCACAGACAGGGCCGATGTCGCCGGGGCGGTGCCGCTGCGGGATACTGCCTGACGGAGGACAGCGCGGTCCAGCGCAGTGAGCTGAGCATGGAATCCGGCCCGTCGACGGGCCGAACCGGTACAAAGGAGCGTTCGAGATGCCCATCGCCTCTCCCGAGGTCTACGCCGAGATGCTTGACCGCGCCAAGGCCGGCGCGTTCGCGTACCCCGCCATCAACGTCACGTCCTCGCAGACCCTCAACGCCGCGCTGCAGGGCTTCGCCGAGGCGGAGAGCGACGGCATCATCCAGGTCTCCACCGGTGGTGCCGAGTACCTCTCCGGCCCGACCGTCAAGGACATGGTCAGCGGCTCGCTGGCCTTCGCCGCCTTCGCCGAGGAGGTGGCCAAGAAGTACCCGGTCAACATCGCGCTGCACACCGACCACTGCCCGAAGGGCAAGCTCGACGGCTTCGTCCGCCCGCTGCTGGCCGCCTCCAAGGAGCGGGTCGCCGCCGGTGGCGCGCCGCTGTTCCAGTCGCACATGTGGGACGGCTCCGCCGTACCGCTGAAGGAGAACCTGGAGATCGCCACCGACCTGCTCGCCGAGGCCGCCGCCGCCAAGGTCGTGCTGGAGATCGAGGTCGGCGTCGTCGGCGGCGAGGAGGACGGCGTCGTCGGCGCCATCGACGAGAAGCTGTACACCACCGTCGAGGACGGGCTGGCCATGGTCGAGGCGCTCGGCCTCGGCGAGAAGGGCCGCTACATGGCGGCGCTCACCTTCGGCAACGTGCACGGCGTCTACAAGCCGGGCAACGTCAAGCTGCGGCCGGAGATCCTCAAGGAGATCCAGGACGCGGTCGGTGCCAAGTACGGCAAGGAGAAGCCGCTCAGCCTGGTCTTCCACGGCGGCTCCGGCTCGCTGCTGGAGGAGATCCGGGCCGCGCTGGACTACGGCGTGGTGAAGATGAACATCGACACCGACACCCAGTACGCCTTCACCCGCCCGGTCGTCACCCACATGTTCACCAAGTACGACGGGGTGTTGAAGATCGACGGCGAGGTCGGCGACAAGAAGTCGTACGACCCCCGGGCCTGGGGCAAGGCGGCCGAGGCCGGGATGGCCAAGCGGGTCGTCGGCGCCTGCGAGCACCTGCGCTCCACCGGCACCACGCTGGCCAAGTAACACCCACCGAACCACTCGCCGCGTGGCCGGTCCCGTACCCCGGGGCCGGCCGCGCGTCGCTGCCGGACGAACTACACCGGTAGGATCTACCGATTCAGAGTGGTCCGCTGCGGAGGTCGGTCGTGCTCGGCATCGATGGGTACGAGCCACAGTGGTGTCACGACGCCGCGACGCTCGCCGCCGCCCACCGGGCCCGGTTCTCCCGCATCATCGGACGTCCGCTGGTCGACACCTGGCTGATGTGGGACCTCGACCTGGACACCTGGTACGCCAACGGTCCGGTCATCCTCGGCTTCGGTGACGTCAACGTCGAGGTCACCCACCGCAAGTTCGACGAGTGCGCAATCACCTGGAACCAGGTGGACATGACGATGCCGGTGGACCAGCCCGGCCTGCGGCTGGACTGGCGCAGCGACCGCCACCCGGCGCCGCTGCCGGCCCGGGGCCGACCGCTGCGGGCGGTCAACGTGATCGAGCGGATCATGCCGTCGCACTGGCGGCCGCACGTGCTGCACGCGGTCGAGTTCCGCTTCGACGGTGCCCGGCTGGCCGTGCAGAACGCCCTCGACGAGAACGGCCTGTCCGCCGAACCCGACGTCGAGATGCCGATCGTCGCCTGGCGCCGCCGCCCCGTCGCCTGACCGGCCCGGTAGGGCACCGCACGTCCACCCATCACCCCGATCACCGAGGCCGGCGTCTGAGGCGTCGACCCAAGCCCGGTTGGTGTGGGCGGGGTCATTCGGGTTCGCCGGTGTGGTGGCGTAGGAGGATGACGGCGGTGAGGATGAGGAGTCCGGTGGTGAGGAGCCGCCGGGCCCGGTATTTGGTGTAGGCCCAGGTGATGCTGTTGCCCGCGTGGAGGATGGCGATGGCGAGCAGGACGAGGCCGAGGATGAGTACGGTGCCCTCGGTCACGGGTTGGTGGTTTCGGGGATGTGGTCGGCGGTCTGGGTGTGCGGTCGACGGTCGTGGCCTCGTGTCCGGAAGGTGACGTTGGCTTCGTTGAGGATTCGGTGCACGAAGCCGTAGGAGCGGTGGGTTTCGCGGGCGATGCGGCGGATGGAGTAACCGGCGCGGTACAGCTGCGCGAACTCGTTTCTGCAGCTGTACCGGTCGATACCGCTGATGCGTCGTCTTGGTGTCATCTGCCGGGTGGTCGCTGATACGGGTGGATGCGCCGTTGACTTGTCCTGAGCTTGTGTCCGGCTTGTGTCGAAGGCGGTGTTGGTGCCCGGCGTGGCGGGGGTGTGGCTGGTGTCGGGGAGGGTCATCACCGCTCGCGACCTGGACCGCCAGCGGCAGCGTGGGGGGTGCGGGGTTGGCGCCACATGGGCCATAGGGGTGGTCCGCCGTCGGGGAGGTGGATCGGGGTGGGGGTGGTGTCGTAGTAGCCGTGTCGTTGGTAGAGGCGGCGGGCACCGTGGCTGGTGGCGACGAGGTGGATGCCGGTGCCGGCGGTGTCGCAGGTGGTGTGGCGGTGGGTGAGCAGGGCGGTGCCCATGCCGTGGCGCTGCCGGTCGGGTGCGACGCCGAGGTAGGCGAGGTAGGTGTGAGGGCGGCGTCGGGGTGGTGGCGAACGCGTCGACCAGGGCGGGTACGAGTGGTGGGATGTCGTGGCGGTCGGCGACACGGATCACAGTGGTGGGGGTGGTCATCGGTGGATTTCCTTCCGGACGGTGGTGTGGGTGGTGGCGTCGGCTCCGGTGCCGACGGTGGCGTAGACGTGGGGGCGTGTGTGGTGCAGGACGGCGGCCCAGGCGAGGCCGGTGGTGATCGCGGCGGCGTAGAGGCCGGGCAGCGCCCACCGCGCGGGTGAGCCGGCAGGGGTGTCGAGGAGGTCCCCGAAGCCGGCGAGAGTGGCGGTGAGGATGACGGCAAGCACGACGAACGCCCCGGCGGGTGCGGCGGTGACGGCCCAGCGGCTCTCACCACGCCGGTGGTCGCGGAAGAACAGGACGGCGGCGAGGCTGGTCGCGGTCATCAGGCCCAGTACGCCGAGGCCACCGGTGACGGTCAACCAGAAGAACAGGTGGACGATCGGGTCCAACCCTGTCGCCGCGTAGGCGGCGATGACGAGGCCGGCCACGCTCGTCTGGGTCAGGGAGCCGAGTTTCGGTGCCCCGGTCCGGCCGTGGGTGCGGCCCAGGCTCGTGGGGAGGACGTGTTCACGGCCGAGCGCGAACAGGTAGCGGGCGACGAGGTTGTGGAAGGCGAGCAGGGCGGCGAACAGGCTCGTGACCAGCAGCAGCCGGCCCACGTCGACCACCAGCCCGGGTAGGTGGCCGCCGACGAGGGCGAACATCAACTCGGGTCCGTGCTGGGCGGCGGCGTCGATGATCCGGTCGGGGCCGGAGGCGGTCTGCATCGCCCACGCCGACCCGGCGTAGAGGATCGCGGTGACGGCGATCGCGGTGTAGGTGGCGTGGGCGACCGTGCGGCGGGGGTCGCGGGTCTCCTCCGCGAGGACGGTGGTGGCCTCGACACCGACGTAGCCGGCGATCCCGCCGACGAGGATCGCCGCCATCCCCGGCGCGGCCAGATGCGCCGGCTCCAACCCGTACAGCCCCAGCCCTCCGGCGGCGGGGTGGGTGGCCATGATCGTGTCGAAGACGACCACCACGGTGATCTCCGCGACCAGCAGCACACCCAGGACCCGGCCGTTGAGGTCGACCCGCGCCAACCCCAGACCCCCGACCAACAGCCAGCCGGCGACAGCCCACACCCACCACGGCACGTTGACACCGGCCACCGCCGCTGCGGCGGCCGCGACGACACCGAACGCCCCGTACAGGCCGACCTGCATCAGGTTGTAGGCCACCACCGCGACGAACGCCGCCGCCACACCCCAGGCGGGGCCGAGACCATGCGCGATGTAGGAGTACATCGACCCCGCGTTGACGACATGCCGCGACATGGCGACGTAGCCGACCGCGAACAGCAGCATCACCACCGCGGTCGCCGCATAGGCGACCGGCACACCGGTCAGGCCGGTCACCGCGTACGCCGTCGGCACCGCCGACGCGGCCACCGTCATCGGCGCCGCAGCCGCCAACACGAAGAACACCACCTGCGGCACCCCGAGCCGGGACCGGGCCAACACGGCGGCGACACCACCCCGACGCGGACGCGGCACACCATGAGAAACAGACACAACACACTCCCGAGAAAAGCCAAAAAGGGGGCAGGCCGACAAAAGGACAGCGGGCGTGCCGGTAGACGCCTGGCCAGCGGCGACGGTGGTCAGGTCCGACCGCCCAACACCGCCCGGCCCACCGCCGCCGCCAACTCGACCAACAGCACGTCGACCTGCGGCGGCAGCGGACTCACCAACCGGCCGAAACGCAGGCGAGCCCGTGGCCCGCCGTCGAGGAACCGGCTCTCGACACCAACAGCCACACACAAACCCGCCAAAGCCGTGTCGAACGCATCCAGCCGCTCACCCCGACGAACACGGGTCGCCAACCGGGCCCACGGCCACGCCGCCACATTCATGTCCACCGGCTCCCACACCGTCCGGGTCGCCATCAGCCGCCGGACCCGCACCGGCCGCACCACCCCGGCCTCGGCCAGCCGCTGCCCCACCGCCGGCACCGACGCGTCGGCCAGAACCTCAAGCCACACCGGGACCGGCTGCCCAGGCTCCGCCGCCACCCACGCAGCGACCTGCCGCTCGAACCCACCCACCCCCGCCACCGTCGACGGCGGACATGCCAGATGACCCGCTGGTGTCACCGCCAGTGAACCGGCCACGACCAGATCCGCCACCACAGCGGCCGCCACCCCGAACCCGGCGATCCGCGGCGTCAGCCGCAGCTGACCGGACACATCATGGTGAGCCAAGAGGAAGAACTCATCCGCCAACAGCCGACGATCAACCGGCAACGACAACGCCGACCGTCGATGAGTCCCGGACTGGTAGACGGTCATCGCGGGTGCCGTCCTGTCCACGGTTTGAATGGCCGGCGCGACGCTGCTCGTCGGTCGCGCAGGTCGAGGGCCGGCAGGTGGGCGTCTGGCTTGGTTGCGCGGTCGCGGTAGGTACGCGGCTGGCCGCCGAGTCTCGCTGCGAGGAGCCACTGATCGGCGGCACGCGGTAGACCCGAGCGCTGATCGACATGCTGCAAACAGCCTGGACAAGGCGGTGGATGTCGAACAGCCTCGACACGAACACTCGACGCTGGGGGTTACCTCAGCCGCGTACGCCTCATGGCTTTGGCCTGTTCAGCCGAGGTCGTGCTGGAACCTTGGTGTCGGGAGGTATCGACAGCGACGGAATAATGTGTGCGCTTGCACTGCCATCGGCCAGACACGCGGACAACCGCGACGCCAGCCCTAGACGAGTAGTTCCGAAGTTCGGTCAGTAGTCGTAGGCGATCAGTGACCGGGTGACGGGTGCGCCGGTCTTGTTGTTGTGCCAGATCGCGGCGGCCATCGCGAGGAGGCGTTGGGCCACCCGTACAGCGACGCCGGCGAAGGTCCGTCCGCCGTGTTGTTCCAGGTCGAGTTGGCCTTTGAGGGTGTCGTTGACCGACTCGATCAACTGGCGGACCTTCTTGAGCATCGGTTCGCCGTAGCGGGCCTTCTCCTTCTTGCGTGACGGGCGTAGCAGGGTGATGCCCTGGTCTGCGAGGTCCCGCTCGAGTGTTCTGGACGCGAAGCCCTTGTCGCTGATCAGCAGGATGCCGTCGTGTTCGGCGACGACACCGGCCTCGACCTCCAGCATCGCGGCGAGGACCTCCCGCTCGCCGATCTTCGGGTTCGCCAGGGCCCACAGGATCGGCATCCCGGTCGGGGTGCGGACCAGGTACAGGCGCAGTCCCCAGAAGAACCGGGAGTGGGAGGCGCAGTAGCCGTATCCGGCCCAGCCTGCCAGGTCCGAGCGTTGCACGGTGGGGCGGGACATGCCGCACGGCACCGGGGTGGAGTCGACGATCCAGTGGTTGTCGAACCAGAAGGCGCTGTCGCGGGCCAGGTTCCGGATCGTCTTCCTGATCAGCGGGAGGGCGGCGCGGAGCCGTTTGTTGTAGCCGGGCCGCTGCGGTAGGTAGGGGAACATGCCGGCCAGGTGGACACGGGCGTAGCGGATCCAGTGGGCTTCCGAGCGTGCGCCGAGCAGGACCTGAGCCACGGCCAGGCAGACCAGTTCGGAGTCGGTCAGCAGTGGTGGCCTGCCACGCCACCGAGGTGTGCGGATGCTGTCGTCGATCTTCACGTACAGTGCGGTCAAGAGGGTATCCAGGTCTTGCGTCACAACATGATCTTGGATGCCCTCTCCTCATGCCCGGAGATCGACCCCTGACTTCGGAACTACTCGTCTAGCCGACGCATCTCCACTCCCAGTCGAGCACCGGATCGTGCTTCCCACCATTGCTGCGGTCAACTCGTTGGCCGGGAGCTCAGCGAGCTGGGTAGTGCCGTAGGGTCGCGCAGAAGGACGTCGCGCGGCTGGTCTACAGCACCCGCAGCACCGTGGCGAACGTCGAAGCCGGTCGGCGGGTGGTCGACACCGGCCGGGATCGTTGGACGTTGCGCAGGATGATCTTGCCGCGCCCGGCAGTCCATCCCCACTGCGGTCCGTCGTTGTGTGGTCGGCTCTGCGCTGGAGCGCTACGGCGGCCTTCGAGGCGTAGCGGGCTGCGGGCGTGGCTGGTCAGGGTCGGGTGTGCTGTTGGAGGATGGCGAGGCTGGTGGCGAAGGTGGTGGTCAGGCTGTCGAGGACGGCCTTGCCTTTGGTGGCGGTGGCGGCGGATGGTGCGCCGATGACGCCGGTGTGGGTGTAGCCGCGCATGCCGAGCACCAGAAGGTCGGGTCGTTCGGTGAGGTGGTCGGCGGTCTGGTAGCCGGGTCGGACGAGGTCGGGGCACAGGTGCAGGAGCAGGGAGGTCTCAATCTCACCGGCGTGCATGTCGTCGTGGCTGGTGCTGTCGAGGCCGGCGTGCTGGCGGGCGGTTTCCCAGTCCTGCCTCCTCGGGTAGAGGGCCATGCGCCGTCCGCTCGTGTTGGCCTCTTGGACGATGTTGGATAGCACGTAGTTGCCGCCGTGGCCGTTGACCACGACCAGCCGGTCGACACCGGCCTGCTCTAGCGACTGCGCGATGTCGGTGATGATCTGGGTCAGGGTGGAGGAGCGAATGCTGACAGTGCCCGGCCATCCGGTGTGTTCCTGCGAGCAGCTGATCGTCACCGGGGGCAGCAGCAGCAGGTCGTAGGCGGTCGCGGCGGCTTTCGCGATCGCGCAGGCCACGACGGTGTCGGTGATCAGCGGAAGGTGGGCGCCGTGTTGTTCGAAGCTACCCACCGGGAGAACGGCGACGCTCGCGGCCCGGCTGGCCTCGTCCGTGGTGGTCGCGGTGGAGATCAAGTCCATGATCACAGTCTGGTCGTTGACGCGACGAGGGAAAAGGCATTGCGGAAATCGACGACCTCGGTGGATCCCGTTACGCCTGCGAGCCGACCGTGGAGTTGGTTCAAGGAGGTCATCGCCCTGGCCGCCGAGGTCGCGGCGGCCAATCTCAGGGCGCGGCTGCCTTCGGCACCCGCCTCGGCCAACCGGTTCGTCGCAGCGTAGGACCGGGCGAGCCAGCTCCGGGTGAGCGCTTCATCCTGGCGGTAGTCGCCGGGCCAGTCGGTAAGGACCGTTTCCAGGGTCTCCGTCGCCGCAGCGGCGTGGCCGAGTTGGAGCAGGCAGTAACCCTCATGAGCGCGGAGGTAAGCGTGGGTGCAGTGGCGGCCGATGGTGTCCGGGTCATCTGCGGTGTTGCCCATGGACCGGCTGACAAGCTGGTGCGCGGTCTTGATCGCGGAGAGGGACCGCAGTCGTTCGTTGCGAAGGGCGTGTCCCTGGGCCTGGCGGATGAGGCAGAGGGCGCGGTCGCGGTCGGTAAGTGGCACGAGTGTCTCGGCGGTTTCGGCGAGTCCCGTCGCCTGGGTGCCGTCGAGGCGGTCGACGGCCTGCTGCGCTTGGCGCATGACGACGTAGGCTGCCATCCGCTTGTCGCCCGCCCGGTGTGCCAGGGTGAGTGCGTGGTCGAGCCAGTGGGCGGCCGCGTTGACGTCGGCGAGGTTGTCGGCGGTCCAGGACGCGAACTCCGCCCATCGCGCCTCCACTGCCAGAAGACGTGGCGTGAGGTCGTCCGGGGCCTCGCGGCGGTAGCGGCGGACGATGGCCAGCTCTCGGCAGACAGCGCCGTACACCTGGCGTGAACCGAAGACGTTGTGCGAGGCGGCCAGGAGCCGTAGCAGTTCACTCCAGTGCAGCGCCAAGGCGGGATCGACGCCAGCTGGGTCGGGAATCGGATCGAGGGCGGACACCGTCACCGGCCCCGGGATATCTGGAGCGTTGCCGGTCGATGCTGGTAGCGCCGCTGGGAGGTCGCCGGCAGCTGGCTGTATACCGACATCGGTCTCGCCCCAACGGGCCAGCTGCCTCGCCTCGACCCTTTCGCGGTCGAACCGTTGCTTCAGCCGCACGTAGGCGTCGTAACCGGCGAGTAGCGCGCCGCCGGCGTCCAAGAATTGATCACACCGCTGCCAGAAGATCCGGTCGGCTACCTGCTGACCCCGTTCCACCCCGGCGATGGTGCTGCGGGTGCTGTACACCCGCCCGGCGACATCGGCCTGGGTCAGACCACGCGACCTTCGCCGGTGAGCGAGCGCGGCACCGAGCTCCCGTTTGACGTCCTGGACCTGCCGCGGATCGATCACGAAGTCCCCGACTCTCCACCACACGTTGAAATAGCACAATGTCCCGCACCGGGTTTGATGGAGACATCGAAACCTGGGAGGAACACCAGCGATGCCCGCA
>NZ_JBHMIQ010000029.1:0-88893 GCF_048060315.1 Micromonospora sp. LOL_013 | reverse complement strand
GCGACCGTGCAGGTCGCGGCGATCAACGAGTGGCTGTGACCGACTTTGATACACGCCCTAGCCGGGCTTGCTTTGCCGCCCTGTCTCACGAGGGCTGGGCCGGCTGGCGGAAGGCGTACTCGTGCCGGTCGAAGTCGATGGTCCAGGCGTACCTGCTCAGGAAGGCGTGCGACAGCAGACCGTCGATCCGTACGCCGCCGAACGACGCCCACGGTGCACGTCTACCCGGTGCGGTGGCTACGAACTGCCGCTGCTGCCGCAGCGGGCCGAGTGAGATCGGTGCGTCGGTGTCGAAGTGCGGGCCGGCGGCGCGGGCACGGGGGACTCCCCAGGAGCGGTACCGCCGGGCTGTCGCGTACAGGCAGGCCTGCCGGGGCGGCGATCCGTCGTCGCCCCGGACGACGCACGCGAGCCCGGAGTCGATGAAATAGTTGAGATCCTGGCGGTCGCCGAAACCGCCACGGGCGAACATGTAATGGTCACTCCACAGGTGGAACGGAATGCGTGCGGCCTCGGGCCAAGTGCCGAGCAACGCCTGATGCGTGGCTGACCCGCCGGGGTCGCGACGGGGCGACAGGAGCAGCCGTTCGCCGGGGTAGTCGACGGTGGAGAGAAACCGCTGCAGCACGTTGGTGCCGATGACCACTACATCCTGGCCGCCTTTCAACGTGGGCATCGCCTCGACGGGCACGTTGGTCAGCGTGGCGTCGCCGAGGGTCAGCTCGTGGGCGAGCCCGGTGTAGCTGTCGGCGCGGGTGGTGCCGTGGTAGTGCCGGCCGGTGGCGACGAGCCGGATGCCGAGCGCGTCGGCGCGCGGGGTGCCCATGACGAGGAAAGGTCCGCCGGTGTCGATGACGGCGTTCACCTGGTGGCCGTCGATGGTCGCGGCCACCGCCGGCAGGTACGGCGCCAACGCGTGGTCGGCGAACGGCAGTGTCGTGGTGCGGCCGAGGCTGCTTGTCAGCGGGTGGTCCACTCGCAGCTGAAGGTCCGGCGCTGTCGGTCGTCGCGGCCGTCGCCGGCGCAGGTACGCCGCCGCTTCGGCTGGTCTGTCCAGATGCAGCAGGGCCTGCGCGACGAGCCCGTCCAACCGCCTGAAGCCCAGCGGCCCTGGTCGCAGCGTCGCGTGGTGTGCCAGCGCCTGTTCGTAGCGTCCGCACACGTAGTCGGTGAGGAACAGCAGGTGCGCGCGTTGCCGAGGGCTCACCTGCGTCGCCAGCCGTTCGACCTCGCTGACGTCCCCCCGGGTCCACGCCCGCCACGCGGCGCGGGCGGACCCACTCGGCAGCAGCCCTCGGTGCCGGCTCACCGCTCCTCCTGCGCTGGCGGCGGTTGGCCGCCGGTGCCGAGGTCGGAAGTTGCGGCGATGATGGTCAGCAGAGGGATGACTGCTCGCGGGGTCAGCTCGTACTCGCCACGGCGGGGCTGGGCGAGCAGGCCGGCCGTCTGCAGGACGCGCAGATGGTGGTAGAGGTGTCCGGTCGAACTTTCGCCGAGCACCTCCTGCAGCTGCGTACGGGTGCGTGGCGCGCCGAGCAGTGCGGCGAGCAGGGCCAGGCGTGCCGGGCTGCCGAGGGATTCGAGCGTGCCGGCGGCGGCTGCCCAGTCGGCGGCGGCGAGATCCTGGACGCGATGCTCCATGACCCACTGGTATTCGCGGCGGCCGAAACCGGCTGCCCCCGCATAGGTGATCGAGCCGGTCTCCGTCGGCTCTCCGGATGCCTCGGCACGCTGCTCACGTAGCCGGTCGAGCAGCCCCAACGCTTCGCTTCCGGCTGCTCGACCGGTGCCTGACCCACCGCCGCCCCGGGCTGCCGCCGTTTCCAACTGCTCGACGCGCCGCTCCAGCGCGGCGATCCGCAGTTCCGTTGAATCCGATGCCACCCGGTCACCCCTGATCGTTGTTCCGGAATTTCGTACTAGCGTACAAAGTCGGCTGCAACGCTGTCAACGACGCCCCCCGCGCGGGCGGTAACCCCGACGGCGGAGGCGGAAACAGACCAGGCATGGACGACGATCGGAGACGATTCGCGGAGCTGTTCCGACGGCACTACGGCGCGGTGATGCGGTACGCGGCCCGCCGGGTCGGCCGGGAACGTGCGCCGGACCTCGTCAGCGAGGCGTTCCTCGTCGCCTGGCGACGCCTGCCGGACGTGCCGGACACCGACCCCCTGCCCTGGCTGTACGCGACGACCCGGCACCTGATCGGCAACGAGATCCGGGGCCGGGACCGGCAGGCGAGGCTGGCGTCCCGGCTGGGCGCGATCGCCGAGACGGTCACGGCCGACCATGCCGATGCCGTGGTCGACCAGGTCCGGGTCCGCCGCGCGCTGGCACAACTGTCCGAAACGGACCAGGAGGCGCTGCGGCTGGCCGCCTGGGAAGGACTCGACGCCACCGCCGCCGCCACCGCCATGGGGTGCAGTCGTACCGCGTACAAGGTGCGGTTGTTCCGGGCCCGGCGGCGGCTGGCGGCCGCGTTGGAACCGGCCCCGACCAGGAGGCCGGCGGACGCCGAGCTCTCCCCGCTGACTCACGAAGGAGGATCATGATGGAAACCGATCGACTGATGCGCGACGCGGATCCAGTCGCTGACTGGCGGGTGGACGCCGAGTCGCCGCAGGCTGCGGCGATGCTGGCCGGCATCCTCGCGCAACCCCGGTCCGACGTCGCGCAACCGTCCGGCATGCCGGCGGTACGGCGACAGCCCGCCGCTGTTCGTCGGGTGCGGCACCGGCGGCTCGCGTTCGGCGGGGCTGCCGCCGCAGCGGTGGCGGTGGCCCTCGCGGCGTCGACGGTCTGGCTCGACGGCCCCGGCGGGGCCACCCCCGCCTACGCGGTGACCGCCAACCCGGACGGCTCGGTAGGACTGATGGTCGACTGGGACCGGCTCAACGACCCGGCCGGTCTTGCCGCCGACCTGCGCCAGGCCGGCGTACCAACCGAGCTGCGTTACGCCAGAGACGCTCAGCCGGTAGCTGTCTGCCTCGATTCGGCAGGGCAACAACGAGCAGACGCAGCTCTCACCAGCAGGAGCCGCAGCGAAAGGACAGCCCTCGCCGATGGGTATCGCATACGGCCAGAACTGTTCCCCGATGGGAGCGTCATGGTCGTCTCCACATTCTCCGATTCCGCTACGCAAGTGACCTACACGATGCTCTATCTCGCGCCCGCCGATGACACCTCCTGTACATATCTCGGCTCGCGCGTGAGCACCCGATACACCAAACCCGGGATGCGCCCAGAGGAGTGAGCGAGGGCTGTGCGTCGAGGTGAGGCTGACGCACCTCAAAATCGCGTTTGAGGTGCGTCAGCCTCACCTCGATGGCTAGTCTCGGGCGTGCGGGCAACGCCCGTCACGGGTCGAGGAAAGCCAGCGCTACGACCGCGATGTCGTCGCGGCAGCGGAAGGCGCGTTCGCCCGCATACACGACAACTCCATCGATCAGTTCCTTGCCGATGCGGTCACGGAGCCAGTGCAGATGCTTGGTGTCGGTGTCCTCGACGCGATAGGCCAGCTTGCCTTCGACACCCAGCACCCGGCCGTCCGCGTGTCGAGCGAGCAGGTCCACCTCTGCTCTACCAACGCAGGTCGCTTAGAGGGTGTTTGCGATAGGTGTCAGTCGGGCCAGTCGTAGGCGCGGCGTTGTTGTCGGCGGGCCGGGCCGCCGCGGGTCAACCGGCGCAGCATCTGGTTGATCGCCGCCCACCGGACCATCGCCTCCGACACCGCCGGATCACGCTCGTAGTCCCGCGCCAACCGGCGATGCGCCGTCAACCACGCCAGACTGCGCTCGACCACCCACCTGCGCGGATGCACCACGAATCCCCGCTGCCCGGCAGGCTTACGCACAATGTCCACCGTGGTCGACACCACCCGCCGCGCCCACTCCACGAACCCGCCGGCGAAGCCCTGATCAGCGAACACGTACCGCATCGACGGCACCGCCGCCACCGCCGCGACCAGCGCACCCCGACCACCATCGCGGTCCTGCCACGACGCCGCCAGGACCCACACCGTCACCAGCAGCCCCATCGTGTCGGTCACCACAAACCGCTTCCGACCGTTGATCTTCTTCCCCGCGTCGTACCCACGGCTGTCGGACCCGACGGTGTCCGCGCCCTTCACACTCTGCGAGTCGATGATCCCCGCCGACGGGTCCGGATCACGCCCGGCCTGGAGGCGGACCTCCTCGCGCAGCCGGTCGACGATCCGCTCGGTCACCCGCCGCTGTTCCCACTTGCGGTACTGCCCGTACACCGTCTCCCACGGCGGGAAGTCCGCCGGCAACTGCCGCCACGAGCAGCCGGTCCGCACCACGTACAGGATCGCGTCGACGATGTCCCGACGCGGATGCTTCGGCGGGCGCCCGGGCTCCTTGATCAACGGGAGCATCGGCTCGATGATCTCCCACTGGGCGTCGGTCAGGTCCGAGGGGTAGGTAGGGGTTCGCGCCACACCAGGTACATCGACCCAACCCCATCCCCACCAACGGACACGCCGTCCGACACACCTATCGCAAACACTCACTTACTCTGCCGAACGCAGGCTCCGCTACCTTCGAGGAGCACGGGAGCTGACAGCGTCGGGTCCGCCGTCAGCGCAATCGTTGCCGGCGGCCGTCGAGCTGGGGAAGAGCGGGAGCTGTCGCCGCTGGCGGGCGGTGTCCCGGCCGATCACCAACTCGGCAGTACGGCGGCAACGAGCAATCTGTGTCTGCCCATGAGGTCTCCCCATCGCTCCATCAGCGTCGCTGGACGGCGGTACGGTGACCTCATGCGGGCTGTCCGGATTGGGCTACCCATCGCCGTGCTGTTCGTGGTCGCCAGCGCGGCTGCGGTCGCCGTACCGCTGGTGCGGGCCAGCATGTCGGCAAGCGAGCCGGATGAGCGGCCTGCTGCGGCTGTCGAGCAGTTCGTGTGTGCCCAGGTGGCGTCCAGCGTCGATGACTACTGCGATCGCATCGCCGAGGATCTCGGCCGGCGTACGCCGGTGACCGACGACGAGCGGGTAGCGGCGCAGCCGCGCCGGCAGGCGTTGCTGGACGACTTCGTCCGCGAGTTCGGCGTGGATTGTCCCGGGCCGTTGGAGCACTGTCGGCTCCCGGCCACCACACCGGAGGCGGTCCGACAGGCGCCGATCGCTGCCGGCTTCACCGACCCGGCGGTACGGCCAGCCAGGTACACCGACCCGGCCCCGGCGGGGACGATCCTGTACGCCGTACCGGTCGGGCGTGCCTGCCTGGTTGGCTACGTCCAGTCGGAAACCGCCGCGCCACCACCCCTCATTGTGGGCCGCCTGTCCGACGACGCCTGTCTGTCGCCGTAACGAGCCACGCTTGACCACCGAACAAGCGGTTCCGGTGGCCGCCGAACCAGGAAGGTGCGGTCTCCACCCGAGGTTGTCGGGCGTACCTGTCGCTGGGATGTCGGCCCAGCAGGCGGAACGACACGTGAGTATCTATCACATTCTTTGCCTGTCAGGATCTGGGCACCTGCGAAAGATCGGTCTCGATAGCGAGCCAATCATCTGACCATTGTGTCTCTTCGTACGAGGCTCTCGCGCTGGTCGGACGATGAAACCTGGCTGGTGGCATAATGGAGACTTCTGCGATATCGGGCAGTCTTGCCGGGTGACGAGCTTCAGCCAGCAAAGCGATGTGGGTAGTGGACGGAGCCGAAGGGGGCCCGAGAGTCATGGCGGGGCCGAGGCTGCGGCTACCGGTGGATGGTCGCTGACCGATTCGGAATGTAAGCAGATAGCCAGAGCGCACGTCGCGAAGGCAGCTGCTAATTCCCTGAGCCAACGCGAACTCGCCGAGCAGTTGCTTCGACTGCCTGCCCACGGCCTGGTTCGGGTGCAGCGAAATCTGAAGGTGCGTACGGGTGCCTCCATGCAGGTGATCGCTCAGGCGATGCAGACCAGGCTGGTCAAGGAGCCGGAGCAGACCGTCGCTGAGGCGCTGCACGACGCGCTCTCCCCCGCAGTGCATGCGACGGCCGCGACGAGTGCCCTGTCAGAGGGGCAACTCAGCGCGCTGCTCCGTGGTGACCTGACCCGCGTTGACTATCTCGCTGTCGATGGGGTCCAAGCTGTAGCGCGGGACATCCAGATCATCGGACGGACTTCCTTGGTGCGCGCCGTTGCCTGGTCATCGATGGTTAGCAGCGGTCACGCGGGAGCGGTAGCGGCCCTCGCCTGGCTGATCGCGGAGCCTCCAGACTTTTGGAGCGACAGGCATCGTCAGGTCGCCGCCGAAGTCTGGCTTCGCGTTCGTCGGCGATGCCCGATGCTTCCGGAGAATCCCGTTTCGTTGACGCAGCTCACTGAGCTGCTCGCGGCGGTAGATCCTGACGCGGTGTCGACGGTGGCCGAGCAGGAGGATTCCCTGCCGTCGGCGGATCAGCTGGTCGATCTGGTGCAACGCGGCGAGCGGATCGAGGCGGAGGCGGCATCCGTCCGATCGGTCGAGCTCGCGGCTGTCGATCTCGCATTCGCCCGAGGTGTTCCGCCGAGCGACGCGGTGCTCGCCCGCATCGCTGAAGTGGCCGCCGGCATCCGCAACTACCTCGATGAGGCGGTGGCGGTCGTCGACCTGCCTTCAGCTGAGTCACTCGCCGATGTTCGCCAGCAGTTGATCGCTGCGTCGGAGGCGGAGGCCCGCCGTGCTCGGATCACGAGAATCCGCCGACTGACGGAGATTGTCGCGCCCGATTTTGCTGCTGAGCAGGCCGCCCAGGTTGCGGACTTCGCGAACTCGGTCACCGCTGAGACAGACTCGAAAATCCTCGCCGGGCTGGACGCGCTGGTAACCGCAATCGAGGTGGGGCCCGAGGATCTGCAAGGGCGTATGGAGAAGTTGTCGGTCGCGCAGGCCGCGCTGCCACAGCTGGCAATGGCGATGACCTATGCGGCCTCCGGTCTCTTCACGTTCGCCGGCGTCACCGGTGCAGGCAGCCACGACAACCGGGAGACGGCGGACTCTGGCCGGACCGAGGACGGTTCGGACGCCTCGGGGAAGGTCCCCGGCGACGGGCCCCGTACGTCAGGGACGGACGACGTTCCTGATCCGCTTGCGGGGGCTCCCGCCGTCGAGCCGGTGACCCCGACGGCGGCTGCCGAGAACCAGCCCCAGACAGTGGAGCCACCTGTCGCCGAACGCGGTGAAGGGCACATGCTGCAGGACCAGTGGTCGGCCGGGCTCGTTTCCGCCAGCTCGGCACCTCCCGATCTGGACGAGGTGCTGGCCACGCTCGACCTGCGGGCACCGGCACCAGTGTCGATTCCCGGACCGCGTAACGCTGCGGCTTATCACCCCGTGTCGGAAGTGACCGATCGGCCTTCGGGTCCGGAAGCGGTGGGCGAGGTCGACCACGTCGATGCGGATGGACAGTACGCCTCCCTGCTGGGTGACCAGCAGTATGCGTTGGTGTACTGGCTGGTCGTGGCCGAGGGTCAGCCCGCGCCGGTCGCCGCTGCGCATCGGCTCATCGCCCACGCTGCGGCGATCCGGAGCTCCGCTGGGCCGAACGCGGCGGCGTTCGCAGAGACGGTCCAGCTTCTGGACGCGAACTCGCTGGCGGACCGTCCCGACGCGCAGATGCTGGTGTTCGCTGCTTCGGTTCGGGCCGGGCTGCTGTCGCCGACCGCAGGAGCGGCCGGTCCGCTGCGGGAGCTCACGACCAGTGTCGTCAAGGCCGGCCCTGCGGTGGAAGCCCTTGCCGAGGCGTTGTTGGGCGCGATATACAGTGGCGTCTATCTTAACCCTCGTCGTGCCGGGGTGATTGCGGAGGCCGCTGAGGTGGAGGCGGCGCACGAGCAGCTCGCCCGCTCCGCGCTGCACTACATGGACTCTGCTCGGTCGCGGACCATCCGGTACCAGGCTGCCACCGAGCTGTGGCAGTCCTGGATGGCGCCATCCGGGTATCTCGGTGCGCCGCTTTCGGTTGTCGCGAGAGGCTCACACGACAAGGACGACCTCACGTTCGTCCGGGACCGGATCGGTGTCCTACGGTCACGACAGACACTCGATGCGCAGCTGGACCGGGACACCCGGGGCGCGGGGAAGCGGAAGCGCCGTATCGAGGCGCGTGCGAGGGAGAAGCTTCTCGCCTGGACCGGTGAGGTCACCGACCTCCTGGTCGAGTGGGTTGCCGCGACGGAGAATCTCAGCGATCCGGCTGCCCGATCCTGGATGGCGGATCCGATCACAGAGCTGCGGACCAAGGTGAACATGGTCCGGGAAAGTGCCATCGAGCAGTTGCTGGCCGGATCCGGCTCTGGGGACGTGCGCCGAGAGGCTGTGGTGGACGCCTCGGTGGCGATGCTGCGCGAGGCACTGGCGCTGCTCGACGGCTCGGCCAGTCTGAAAGGTGCCGAGCAGCCGTCGGAGCGGCTGTTGAACGGGATGCTGGCGTTGGCTCCTGATCTGCCGCTGGACGCCCGGCTGCAGCCGAGGCGCCAGGTCTCAGTTGTCGACGTCACCGCCGCCTTCGCGCACCTCAACCGAGGAACCGACGGCTGGGAGCAGGCTTTCGAGGCACGCGCCGCCCGTGGCGATCAGGTCGGGGCACAGATTCTCGTCGAGATGCTGCGGCCGTACGACCCGCACTTCGCGCAAGGGTTGACGTCCCGACGCGAGGCAGCGATCGGGCGGTCGACCGAGCGCCTCGACGACGAGATCGCCAGGTTGGTCGCCACGTTGGACTCGGACCGCCGGTTCGGTCGGCTCACCGCCGAGCTGTGGTCCGACCTGTCGGCTCGGGTCCGGGCCTACTCGGCAGGTGTCCGTGCTGCCCGCCAGGACTTCGACGTGATGCTCGACGAACTGCGAAAGCTCGACGAGGAGCGCGCGGCGGAGGTGTCAACGGCGGTCGGAGAGGTCCGACGGTTGCTGGACGAGGTCCCTGACGAGGCCGCGGCCACGCGTATCGCGAGTCGTATCGATGAGGGCGACCTGACGACCGCCCACGAGTATCTCGAAACTGTCCGTCACGGTCGAAGCCTGCCTGGGCCGCATGACGATGTGGATCATCTTGGGTTGTTCTACTCCGGCTTTCTGGCGGCTCTCACCGGTGATCGGGCATCCCGGCGTTCCTCGCCGCTGGTGGAGTTGCGACGGGCGATCGAGGCGGGGCGCAATCCGAGCGAGGGCAGGATAGCTGTTGCGCTGAGTACCGCAGGCATCGACCTGTCGCAGCTCGACCGCCCGCGTAACGCGGCGACCCGGATCGGCCAATGGACGGTGCTCACCGACTCAAAGAACCTGGACGGCAGCAAGGTCGGTGCGGTCAAGTCCGTCCTCGAACAGCTCGGGTTCCTGGCCCGTGATGCGACGGTGCACAACCAGATCTACGACCGGTGGTCCTGGATCTACCTTTCCAGCGTCCGGGCTACCTCGGGGAACGCGCTGATCCCCGCGTTCGGCACCGCGATGAGCCCGTCGGGCGACACGTTGCGGGTGCTCGTGGTCCGCCGGTCGCCGACCCCGCAGGAACTGGTGGAGCTGCTGCGCAACGAACCGCCGGACCACGCGGTCGTCGTGCTGTATCTCGGCATCCTCGATGTCACGGCGAGACGGGATCTGGCGACAGCATTCCGCAGCGGCCGGAAGCTACCGGCCGTCGCGGTGGTCGACGAGGTGGCCTTCGCATACCTGGTGGCCCAGCCGGAGCCGGGCCGGCACATCACGATGGCGATCACCCTCCCGTTCACCTGGGCCACCCCGTTCACGCCGGACGTCGCCGGGCTGGTTCCACAGGAGATGTTCTACGGGCGTACCGACGAACGGGACCGGGTCGTCGACATGATGGGCCCGTGCATCGTGTACGGCGGCCGGCAGTTGGGCAAGTCGGCGCTGCTGAGGGCCGCCGCGCGCGATTTCGAGGACGGTGGAGCGCGGCACGCGATCTACCAGTCGATCTACAAGGTCGGTCAGGCGACCCCGGTCGACGCGGTCTGGACGACGCTGTGGCCACGACTGGCGGACAAGGGGATAGTGCCCCGCGACCTGCCATCCGGTGACATCGCCGAGGAGCTCACCAACCGTGTCTCGGCGTGGATCGGTGGACAATCGGGTCGACAGCTGCTGCTCCTGCTCGACGAATCGGATTCGTTTCTGGACGCGGACGCCACCGACGGCAAGTTCGCTCACGTCACCCGGTTCAAGGATCTGATGGAGAGCACCGGCCGGGCGGTGAAGGTCGTCTTCGCCGGCCTGCATCAGACGGCCAGGTTCGAGCGGCTGGCGAATCACCCACTCGCGCACTTCGGGGACCCGGTCTGCGTCGGCCCGCTGGCACCGCAGCCGGCCTACGACCTGCTGACCCGACCGTTGGAGGCGCTGGGCCTGCGGTTCGAGAACCACGACCACGCCTCCCGGGTACTGGCGTTGGCCAACAACCAGCCGGCGTTGATCCAGCTGTTCGGCGCTCAGCTGCTGCGCAACCTGCAGCGGACCCCGGCGTCGGGTGTGCTGCCGCAGGCGGTGACGCTCGACGACATCGAAGCGGTCTGGGCCGACGCCTCGCTGCGGACATCGTTCCGCAAGCGGTTCGACTGGACCTTGAACCTGGATCCGAGGTACAAGGTGATCGCCTACAGCGTCGCCTACCACACCCATGACAACGGTGTCGGCTCCGCGCTCACAGCGGCGCAGCTGCGAGCCGAGTGCGAACACTGGTGGCTGAAGGGCTTCGCGGCACAGGACATGCGGGCCGGCGAGTTCCGTGCTCTGCTCGACGAGTGCGTCGACCTCGGGGTGCTGTCCTACATCAAGGGCAGGTACCGGCTGCGTACCCCGAATCTGCACGACCTGCTGGGCACTCAGGAGGAGGTGGACGAGTTCCTCGCCCAGGCCGACTCGATGCCGCTTCCGGAGAGTTTCGACGCGAGCATGATGCGCCCGCAGTTCGGCAGCGGTGTCACCCGGGGCCCGCTCACCTCCTCGCAGATCGCCGACCTGTTGGCGCCGCGTCGCCAGGTCCGTCTGATCGTCGGTTCCGCGGCGCTGACCGTCGAGCGGTGCGCAAAGGTGCTACAGGAGGAGAAGGAAAAGGCGTACCACTCCGGAAGGCTCGGTACCCATCTGCGAGACGCCACGCCGATGACGTTGCGTCACGCATGCCAGCAGGCCACGCTGAAGTCGGCGGGTGGGCACGCCGTGGTGTACGTCGATGTGAGCGACGCCACGGTCGACGTCGCGCGGGAGACCTGGCGTACCGCACGCGAAATTATCGCCACGCGGACCGGGGGCACGTTGGGGATCGTCCTGATCTCCGGGGTGGCGCAGGCACCGTTGTGGCTGGAGGCGCAGGAGCAGTCCGACATGTCATGCGGGGTCACCGGTCTGCGTCGGTACGGCCGCACCGACCTCCGGTTGTGGCTTACCGACACGACGCTGCCGTTCCAGGACGACGCTACCCGCAACGAACTGTTGGCGGTCACCGGCGGCTGGCCGGTGCGGATCAACAAGGTCGCTGAGGCGTTGACTGAAGACCATGAGCTGCACACCCGGACGGATCCACTCGACCGGGTACGGGCAGAGTTCTCGTCGATCGAGCATGCCGAGGCGTTGGTCGCGGCCAGCGGGGTACGCAGCGACGAGGTGCTGCGACAGGCATGGGAGACGCTGGTCGCGGAGCACTACGACGATCGGATCGACCCGGAGACGATCGCGTGGGCGCTGACCGAGCACGCGGTGAACAGTGAGGTGGACCGGGGCTGCCTCACCGAAGAGTATCTGGCGCAGACCCCGTACAAGGACGCGGCCGGGGTGGTCGAGGTGCTGCGGATTCTCGGCCTGCTCATTCTGGATCCGGCGGACGGTCTGCTGCACCTGGAACCGGTGATGGCCGCAGCGACCCGGGCTGTCGGCGGATGAGCCGTACGTCGCAGCAGCTGCTCGACGAACTGATCGGTGAAGCTGCCCGGGTAGCGGTGACCAGTTCCCGCTTCGCGGACCATCAGGCTGACCCGGCGGCCTTCGCGGAGGCAAACCGGGGTCAGCTGCTGCTGCTCATCGTCCGGTACCCGAAGCTGCGAACCGCCCTCGCCGACCAGTACGCGGACCGTCTCGCCGGGGCCGATCCGCTGCTGCGGCAGCTGACCGGGGCTGATCCGGTCGTCGCCAGTGCGGCGGCCGCTGCGTTGGCCGACCGCAAGGTCCTGCTCCCGCAGCCACGGTCGAAGAAGTCGGAGAAGCCGTCATCGACCGCTGACGAACGGCGGATCGCCAGGCTGCGACGCGACATCGAGGAGTCACGTGGGGCCCGTGACCGGGCACGTGGTCAGCGTGACTGGGCGACCCGGGAACGTGACGAGGCCAGGCGACAGCTCGACGCGGCGTTGACCGACCGGGACGACGCCCTTACGGTCGTCGAGTCGCTACGGGCGCAGCTGTCGATGGCACGCCGGGAGGTAGCGGCGCTGACCGCTGACGTCGCGCATGCCGCCGGTGTCCTGGTAGAGGTGGCCGCGCCGGTCGATGCGACGCCCGCGATCGACGTCGACCCGCGCGAGACGGCGCAAGCCAGGGTGCCGGTTCATCCGCAGGACGCCCGCCTGGTCGCGGCACTTGACGCCGGCAAGGTCGATCGCGAGTCGTTTCTCCAGGTGATGAGGGCGCTGCAAATGCCCTGGCCGCCGCCGTCGCCGCAGTTCAGCGCTGCTACCAGAGACCGCGAACTGACGGTGAAGCCGCTCGGCGGCGGCACCGAGATCGGCGGCTCCTGCCTGCTGGTGGAGGTCGGCGACGTACGTCTGTTGGTCGATGCCGGGATGCGGCCCCGCCAGCCGCTCGACCGGTCGGGTCCGCCGCTCATCGGCGAGGTGCGCGGTGGCCGGCTCGACGCCGTCGTGGTCACGCACGCCCATCATGACCACGCGGGCTACGTGCCGGCTCTCGTCGCCGACCATCCTGGTCTGGCTGTCTACTGCACCGCGGACACGGCGGCGTTGCTGCCGACGATGTGGGCGGACTCGGTCCGGGTGTTCGACCGCCGGGTGGCGCGGACGCCACCCGGCGGGCCGGAACTCCCGCTGGCTCCGTACAGCCAGGCGGAGGTCGATCAGGCTCAACGGCGTCTCCGTCCGTTGGGCTTCGGCGCGTCGGCCGAGATCGCCGCCGGGATCACGATCGAACTGTTTCCCGCCGGGCACATCCTCGGCGCCGCCGGGGTGGTGGTCACCGCTGGCGAGAGCAGGCTGACCGTCACCGGTGACGTGTCGAACCAGGCCCAGACCACCGTGCCCGGCCTGATCGTCCCGCAGTCGGCGCAGGGGTGCGGACTTCTGGTCATCGAGTCGACCCACTGCCAGCGCAACACCAACCGGGAAGCGGAGGTGGAGCAGTTCCTGGCGACGGTGCAGGAGACGGTGGCTTCCGGCGGACGGGTGCTGGTGCCGGCGTTCGCGTTGGGCCGGGCACAGGAGGTGGCGTTGACGTTGCGCCGGCGCCTGCCGGACGTACCGGTGCTGCTCGACGGGCTGGCCAAGGAGGTCGCCCGGATCTACGAACAGCAGACCGAGATGCGTCCGGACCCGCTGTACATCTACGGCGACCAGGTGCGGGAGGTACCGGCGACCCAGCGCGGCGAGCTCATCGCGTCATTCCGGCGCGGCGTCATCATCACGACGTCGGGCATGCTCACCGCCGGGCCGGCGGTGCAGTGGGCACGCGCCGTGCTGCCCGACCCGAACGCAGCCCTGCTGTTGGTCGGCTACCAGGACGAGGAGTCGCCGGGAGCGGCGTTGCTGGCGTTGTCGAAGGACAGCCGGGCCGGTTTCGAACTCAACGGCGCCCGGGTCGAGGTCAACGCGCAGGTGTCGAAGGCCGGTCTGTCGGCGCACGCCGACCGCCGCGGCCTGACGTCGATCGTCCGCACCGTCGGCGCGGAGGATGTGATGCTGGTGCACGGGTTCCCAGCTGCCCAGCGGGAGTTCACGGAGCACCTCACCCGGCTGGGTCACCGGGTGGTGAGGACCGGACGGTGGCAGCAGCGACGCTGAGTCGCTCCCGACGAGCATCGTCACACGTGGTCCCATACCTCGGGTAGGCGCTGCCACTCGTCCACCAGGACCGGCCCCGGCAGGCGGATCAGGATCGACGGGTCGGCCGTGACGATCTCGCGCTGGGCGGCCAGACTGAGATCGATGACCGATGCGGTTCGTTGCATCGCCGTCGAGGAGCACGGGTGGCGATGTGCGAGGGAACCTCCATGGCTGTCTCGGGCCGATTTGACGACAATGACGGTTCCCTCGTCTGCCCACAGGCCAACCTTGTACAGGCTGATCAATCGGTGTCGCTGGCAGCCAGTACCGCCAGTCGCCGCCGGTCCGGTGACACGACTGCCAGACCGATATCCCAGGCGATACGGTCGAACCACGCGGTGGCACCGGCGAACGAATACCACGAGCAGCGATGTGCCAGTGCTTCGACATCACCGGCCGATGCGCCATTCGCAGCGCCGACCAGCGCCGCGACCGACCGCCACGCCAGCAGCCTTCCGTACGCTCCAAACTCGCCACGGTTGTACGCGCCGCCGGTCGACGCCGCTGCGAACAACTGCCGCCACGCCTGCGGCGGCGAGCATGTGCCGAGCCCCGTCGTCAGGCCCAGGGTGCACTCCAGGTCAACGCTCACCAGCGCATCGCCGACGGCGTCCGGCGGGAGGTCGTCGTCGAACGCGAACGTCTGTGCCTCGATACGGCCGTTGGATCCGGTGGCCCAGTTGTCGACCGCCGCGCTGAGCGCCGCAGCCTCGCCAGACGTGGTCGTCTCCTGCCACCGGGGGACAGGACAGTGCCCGTGCACGGGCTCCGCCGCCATGGCCGGCAGGTCATGGCTGCCCCCGCCGTGGTGGTACCTGGGGCGGCTGGGGTGCCCTTCGATCGGCGTCAACGACAACGGCAGCCAGCCGAGCGGATGTTGGCGCCGGTGCGGCGAGACAACCCACCGGTGATGCACCTCGGCACCGCGCAACACCAGTTCCTGCAGCAGACAGGCCCGCAACTCCTCCGACCCGTCCGCATCGAACACGGCAGCCAGGTCTGCGGCGGTATGTGCCGAAGCGAGCAGGGACGCGGCGTACCGGATCTGGCGGCGGTCCTGCACGACGGCGATCAACCGGACGGCCTGGTCGATCGCCCCTGGCGTCAGAGTCAGCAGCCGCAGTGTCCGATCGAAGACGCTGCGGTGCTGCCACGGCACTGTCGTATCGCCCCCGTAGCTGCGCCACACCGCGATGCCGAGGTCCGCGACGAAGCTCGCGTCGCCGGTCCGGAGACGCCTCTCGGCGAGCGCCAGGACTGCCGTCACGTCGCCCAACCCGGCGAGGCCGGCCACCATGCTCCGGGGATCGTCATCCACGCCGAGAACTCTAGCCAGCGTTCACCCGCTGCACCGGACGGGCGATCGGCGTACGGGCGGATCGTTGCTACCGTCGGTCGGTGCGCCAGGACTCGCCGAGGTGGGAGCAGATCAACCCCAGTGGGTACGAGTGGGAGCGGGAGGGCCTGCGGGAGCTGGCCTCGTACCTGCCGGATGTCGACCCGTACCACGTCTGGGCCAACATCGAGTTCGTCGCGTCCGACGGCTCGATAAACGAGGTCGACGCGCTGGTGCTCACCCCCAGCGGGCTGTACGTCGTGGAGCTCAAGCACTGGCAGGGTGAGCTGCACGGCGACGGCGGTCAGTGGGTGCACCGGGCGACGAAGACGTCGCGGCTGATCCCGCGGGACAATCCGACGATCCTGGCCAACCGTAAGGCGAAGCGGCTGGCGAGCCTGATCGACCACTACGCCCGCCAGCAGCGCAAACATGCCCGTACGCCATTCATCGGGGCGGCGGTGTTCCTGCATGCCCGGTCGTTGCGGTCGCAGCTGGATGCGATCGGCCGCCAGCACGTGTACGGCCTGCACGATGGGCCCGAGTCGGGTCTGCCGAGTCTGCGGGAGATGTTGACGGCCCCGCCGCGTAATCCGGCGCATCTGATCGACGAGGTTCGGGGGCAGGAGATCGTCGCCCTGGTCAAGGGGGCGAAGATCCGCCCGTCGGTGGCGGACCGCAAGGTGGGGCAACTGCTGCTGCATCCGCGTCCGTTCGCCGAGGGCGTCGGCTGGCAGGATTTCATCGCCGGGCATGTGATGGACACCGCGCTGCTGCGCCGGGTGCGGTTCTATCTGACCAGTCGGGCCCCGGAGGAGGAGATCCCGGCGATCCGGGGTGCTGCCGAGCGGGAGTTCCGGCTGCTGCAGGGCATCCACCACCCGGGGATCGCCCAGGCGCACGACCTGGTCGATCATCCGCTGGGCCCGGCGCTGATCTTCGACCATCAGGAGCAGTGGGTACGCCTGGACCAGTATCTGGTGGAGCGGGGTGACCGGCTGACGTTGGCGCAGCGGCTGCACCTGCTGGGCGACCTGGCGGAGATCGTCGACTACGCGCATTCGCGCCGGCTGGCGCACCGGGCGCTGCATCCGGGGGCGGTGTACGTCTGCGATCCGGATTCGTCGCGTCCGCAGCTAATGGTGACGAACTGGCAGACCGGTGGCCGGCTGGCGGACACCCGGTTGACCCGTACCGGTGGTTCGTCGACGGACCCGGGCAGTCTGACGTTGCTGCACGACGACGAGGTGCGGCGTTACCAGGCGCCGGAGGCGGCGATGCCGGGTCGTCCGCCCGGCCACCAGTTGGACGTCTTCGCGCTCGGCGCGGTCGGCTACCGGATCTTCGCCGGTCAGCCGCCGGCGGGCAGCGCCGAGGAGCTGGCGACGGCCGTACGCGACAGTGGGGTGAACCTGGCGGCGGCGGTCGACGGGATGCCGGCGGCGTTGGTTGACGCCGTCTACGACGCGACCCGGGGGGATCCGACGCGCCGGTCGGCGAGTGTCGCCGCGTTCCGGTCCCGCCTGGAGCAGGTGTGGGATGAGCTGACCGCACCGGAGCCGGAGCCGGTGGTCGATCCGCTCGTCGCCCGCAAGGGCGACGTGCTCGACATCGGTTACACCGTGCTGAGCCGCCTGGGTGCCGGTTCGACGGCGCTGGCTCTGCTGGTCAGCGAGCCGGCGGTCGACGGCAAGGACGGCCGGCGGCTGGTGTTGAAGGTGGCCCGCGACGAGCAGCACGCCGCCCGGCTGGCGGTGGAGGCGGAGACGCTGGGCAAGCTGCGGGACCGGCGGGTGGCCGCGCTGGTGCGGGGGCCGATCACGGTCGGTGGCCGGACGGCGCTGCTGATGGAAAGCGCGGGGGAGCGGACCCTCGCCGAGGAGCTGCAGGGCGGCCGGCTGACGCTGGATCTGCTGGAGCGGTACGGCCGGGACCTGCTGGAAATCGTCGTCTACCTCGACGAGGTGGGGATCTGGCACCGGGATCTGAAGCCGGCGAACCTTGCGGCCCGACCGCTGAATGCCAAGGACCGGCAGCCGCATCTGTGCGTTTTCGACTTTTCGCTCTCCGCGACCCCGACAGACCAGCTGACCGCTGGCACCGCCGGCTATCTGGATCCGTTCCTGGGTCCGCCGAAGCGGCTGCGCTACGACCGGGCGGCGGAGCGGTTCGCCGCCGCGGTGACGTTGTTCGAGATGGCGACGGGGTCGCTGCCGGAGTGGGGTGGGGCCAATCCGGCTGCGGTCAGCGACGAGGTGACCCTGGATCCGGCGATGTTCGAGCCGGCGGTCGCGGACCGGCTGGTCGACTTCTTCGGCCGGGCGTTGGCCCGGGAGACGGGCGACCGGTTCGACACGGCCGAGGAGATGCTCGACGCCTGGCGGGACATTTTCCGTAAGGTGCCGGTGGCCGGCGGCGGGCTGGCGTCGCCGGCGGCGGTGTCGGTGGCCAGCCTGGACACCGTGTTGGAGCAGTCGCCGTTGACGGAGCGGGCCCGTTCGGCGGTGCGCCGGCTCGGGTTGGTCACCGTGCGGGATCTGCTCCAGGCCAAACCGGCCAGGTTGGTCACCGCGAAGGGTGTGCCGGACGCGACCCGCAAGGAGATCCTGGCGTACGCCCGGTCGCTGCGCCCGCTGCTGGCGGCCGACCCACCCGACCGTGTTGGTGCGGCCGACGGGGCGGAACAGGGCGGCGACGGCCAGCAGACAGCCGGGGTGGCGACGCGGGGCATGGAGACGCTCTGCGCCGCGCTGCTGCCGGCGGAGACGGGCCGCACGAGCAAGCGTCGGACGACGTTGGCGGTGCTGCTGGGCCAGGAGCCGGCACCGGGCGACGACACGTGGCTGCACTGGCCGACCCAGGGGGAGGTGGCGCGCCGAACCGGCCAGACCCAGCCGCAGATTTCGACCCTGTTGCGCAAGCAGGTGCAGGTCTGGTCGGGCAACGAGCTCGTGTCGGCGGTACGCGACGAGATCGTCGCCCTGGTGGAGAGCCGGGGTGCGGTGATGTCGGCCGCGGAGCTGGCCGACGCGCTGATCGCCACGCACGGCTCGTTCACGTCGGAGCCGAAACGCACCGCCCAGGCGGTCGGCCTGGTCCGGGCGGCGGTGGAGACGGAGCTGGCCACCGGCGGGGACGCCCGGTTGGCGATCCAGCGGTTCCGTGCCTCGTCGACGGTGCTGGTGGGCCGGGAACCGGTGGATCCGGCGGCGACGACCACCGCCGCCGACCTGCTGTCGTACGTGGTGGCGCTCGGCGGCCGGGCAACCGAGTTGGTGGAGTCCGATCCGCTGCCGACCCGGCAGCGGGCGGTGGCGGAGCTGGCCGCGGTCCCGCCGCCGCCGACGATGCCGGTGGTGCCGGAGCTGCGGCTGCTGCAGCTGGCGGCCGCCGGCAGCAACGGCCGGGCCGACGTCAACGGGCAGGGCCAGCTCTACCCGGTGGACATGCCGGCCGAGCGGGCGTTGCGGTTGGCCGCTGGCAGCATCGCCGGGCAGCGGCTACGGGAGGACGAGATCATCGGCCGGGTCCGGGCCCGTTTCCCACGCGCGCAGCAGCTGCCGGGCCGGCCGCAGGTCGACACACTGGTCCGCACCGTTGCCGGGCTTGACTGGGATCGCGAGCAGCGGGTGTACGCGCCGCCGGCGCTGCCGTCGGTGCTCAGCGGCACCCGGGGTGCCACGGTCACCGGTGGGTACGCCCCGCCGCTGTGGCAGGCCGATGAGGTGGCGGCGAAGCTGGCCGGGGCGATCGACCGGCGGGCGTTCCTGGCGGTGTTGACCCCGTTGCGGGAGCTGGCCGCCGCCCGCCGGGAGCTGCTGGCCCGGCTGGCGTTGACCGAGGTGGACGTGACGGGGATCCTGCTGGATCGGCTGCGGGCGCTCGGCTACCCGTGGCAGGCGCTGGTGGCGGCGGATTCCGGTTCGGCCACTGACGCGAACTTCCGCAGCCTGGTGGATCTGGTCCGGCACGAGGTGGTGCCGGCGATTCGGGCGGCGCTGGCCACGGACGCGCCGGTGCTGTTGACCGAGGCGGCGCCGCTGGCCCGGTACGGCCAGGTGGAGCTGTTGGCGGAGTTGGCGGATCTGACCCGGCCCCGGCCGGCGGCGCGACTGCTGCTGGTGCCGGCCCGCAAACCGGAGCCGGCCATGTTGGACGGTTACCAGTTGCCGTTGACGTCACCGGCGAGTCAGTCGCTGTGGATATCGGGGCAATGGCTGAACGCCAGATCTGGTAGGACTATCCACCATGCCCATCCGACGGCTGCTTCTGGAGAACTACCGAGGGTTCCGTAACCGGCAGGAGATCGAGCTGGCACCGATCACGGTGGTGCTCGGCAAGAACAACTCCGGCAAGAGCGCTCTGACCCGTGCACCGCTGGTGATCGCCACCGGCTTCGACACCACCTCACCGTCCCCACTGGATTTGGAACGACTGGGCCCGGACGCGGCCGATGACGTGCGCGAGCTCTACTTCGATCAGCTCGATGTGCGGCCGCTGACGTTGGGCGTGACCGTCGACGGTCCGCTGCCGTTCACACTGCGGGTGGATCTGGAGTATTCAGCCAGACTACGCAACGCGGTAGTGGCGGCGCTTCGGGTCGACACAGATGACAGCGCCGACCCGGTCGGCACCGTTGAGTTGGTGTCGAGCCGATTCACCGCCCCGATGCCGGATACCTCGGACATCGACGGCGTCGAGCTGTCGACGCTTCCTGAGCCTTCGGTCGACGGGCTCGACGAGTACGACATCCGCATCAGTGGCGAGCCGACCCGGACGAGGCAGGTGCGTTTCGCGGGCCTGCTGCCTGCCGCCGGGCAACTGCCGGACCTGGACGACCTGTTCCGCCAGGTGCGCCCAGGTCTGATCCGATACCTGGGGCCGTACCGGGAGCGGGTGGCCCGTCAGCATCGGATGCCGATCGGCACGCCTGCCGTGCTCGGCACGAAGGGCGAAGGGCTGGCCGGCCTGCTGGCCGACAGCCAGCGCAAGTCGGACGGGCGGCTGCTGGCACAGATCAATGCGCAGCTGCGTGAGATCGTGCCCGGATGGCGACTGGAGGAGGTCGCTGCGGGTCCGCTCTGGTCGACGGTGCTGGTCAGGGACGGTTCCAGGGCGAGGATCAATCTCGCCGACGCCGGCAGCGGGCTCGCCCAGGTGCTGCCGATCCTGGCGCAGTGTGCGATGGACGAGCTGGCAGGGGTCATCGCCGCGCCGCCGTTGCAGATCATCGAGGAGCCGGAGGCGCACCTGCACCCACGTGTCCACGCTGACCTGGCCGACCTCTACCTGAGGACCGCGCAGCGGACCGGGACCCGGTTTCTGATCGAGACACACAGCGAAACGCTGCTGCTGCGGCTGCGTCGCCGGATCGCCGAGGTTGACAACGACTACGGCCCGGAGACGGTTGCCATCTACGTCGTGGAGCAGCACGACGGCGTCTCGTCGGCACGTCGCATCCCGCTGGACAGTCTCGGCAACCTCGACGACAGCTGGCCGCCGGGCTACTTCTCCCAGGACTACCACGAGGTCCGAGCCCTCGCGGCTGCCCAGTCGGAACGGAACGCCCGTGCTTCTTGACATCGACGAGACGATTCTGGATGGGGCGGACCACCGACCGGTGATCACGCTGCTCTGCATGGTGGCGGAGAAGCGCCACGACTGGCATCCGACGTTGTCGCAGGCAGCGAGGATGATCGACCTTGTCGAGCGGCTGGCCCGAGCGGGTGTCCGGATGCCGGTGCTCAGCCAGTGGGCAGAGGAGGCGACGGAGGAGGCCGCGTACCCCAGCCCACCGGACGCTCGGCGGACGGTGCGTGTCGGCCTGGCTGACCTGGAGCATCTGGTCGCCGACCTGGACAAGCCGGCGGTGCTGGTGGTGGAGAATCAGCTCGCCGATGGCAGCTTCGTGCAGGACATGGCGGCGGCCCTGGACGACAAGCGGATCGTCGAGGCGCTGCGTCGGATGTGGCTTCGGCTGCACAACGGCGGCGGTAAGGGCCAGATGGCCGAACTCGCCGCCGATGAGGGAAAGAAGTTCGCGATCGTGTCGCCAAGGGTGGCGATCCTGTTCGACGGCGACCGCGACGGCCCTGGCCAGCCGAGCGACAACGAGCCCAGGAAGGCGCAGGCGCACGCGGCCGGCATCCAGAACGTGCACATCCTCGCCTACCGGGCGGCGGAGAACTACGTACCGCTTGTGGTGTGGGAGTCGCTCTACCCCCGGCATCGGCGAAGGATCAGCCAGCTGCGGGCGATGCCGGCGAATCAGCGCGGCTACCTGAAGAAGGACTCCTACCCTGGCAACGGGCTGCCCAGGCAGCTCACAGTGGCGGGCCGGAAGCTGACCGAGGCGGACTTCGACGAGCTTGGCCCAGACGTCGTCGCCGAACTGCGGCAGATCCTCACGATGATCCACACGATCCTGTAGGACACTAGCGGTATGTCCAGCAGCCGGGGAGACGTCCAGGTCGAACCCACCGTGATGATGCTGGCCGACGTGCTGGAGGAGATCGCCGCAGGCCGGATCCGAGTGCCCAGGTTTCAGCGCCCGTTCGTGTGGCGTCCTGAGCAGATGCTGGACCTGTTCGACAGCATCGAGAGAGGGTGGCCGATCGGCGGCATCACCGTGTGGGAGACCACCGACGAGGTGCCCTCGCTCAACTACCTCGGTGAGGTGCCGGTGCGGATGCCGCCGGCAGGTACGCCGGTGTCGTACGTGCTCGACGGGCATCAACGGCTCTCCACCCTGTTCGGGGTGCTGCGCAGGCAGGGCCGACCGCCGCGCGGCGACGATCAGCGGGAGTGGAAGTGGCGGATCTACCGCGATCTGGAGCCGCAGGAGGACAACGAACGCTACCGGCATCATCGGGCGTTCGGCTCCCCGCCGCCCCTTCCTCCTGATTCGTACCTCCCGATGCGCTCCGTCAACAGCACCGTCGACTTTCTCCGCTTCCTGCGGAACCTGGAAGCGCGGGTCAACGACGCCACCCGAATGGAGAGGCTGGTCAACGAAGCCGACTGGGTGGCGCAGCGTGTCCGTGCGTACAAGATTCCGTTGGTGCGGGTCCGCGACAGCGACCTGGGGTCGGCCATCGAGGTGTTCGCCCGGATCAACAACCGTGGAGTACGCCTGGAGACCCACGAGATTGCCTCCCGGCTGACCGGCCCGATCCAGAAATCTACAATGGGCGAACAGGTCGACAGCATCGTCGAGTCCGTCGCGAGCACGGGCTTCGGTGAGCTGCCCAGGATGGCGGTGTTCCGGTCGATGCTAGCGATCGGCGGCGAGCCGGACGTCATGAAGCCGCACTGGGAACAGGTGGCGCAGCGGATCCGGACCAGTCAGATCGACGTGCTGGCGGCCGGGCAGAAGGCGGTGCACAAGGCGGTGGAGCTGCTGAGGGCGGCGGGTCTGCCGTTGGCGGCGCTGTTGCCGTACTCGCATCAGTTGGTGTTGTTGACCTACTTCTTCCACTGTCGGCCGGACCCGACCGGCAACCAGCGGTTGGAGCTGGAGCGCTGGTTCTGGGTGACGTCGTGGGCGGGGTCGTTCGCGGGTGCCAACTCGACCCGCATCCGGGAGGGCCTGGCGGAGATGAAGGCGTTCGCCTCCGGCGCGACCCCGACCCTGAAGCTGGACGTCGGCGCGGTGCAGCCGATGCCGGAGCCGTTCAACCTGAACAGCGCCCGGACTCTGGCGTACGTGGCGTGGGAGGCGCACGAGTTCCCGACCAGGCGGGATGCGCTCGGGCAGGAGTTCGACGTGGTGAAGCGGCTGGCGGCTGGTGTGCCGCAGGCGTACCGGCAGATCGTGCCCGGCCATTCGACGGCGGCCAACCGGATCATCCTGCCGACCGGCCCGGGGGACAACCCGCTGGGGGTGTTCAAGGAGCTGCGGGAAGGCCAGTTGGAGCGCACCATCAGCCGGGAGCACGTGACGAGGCTGCTGGCCAGCCACTGCATCAACGAGCGGGCCTTTCTCAAGCTGCTGGCCGGCGACCACGAGGGGTTCCTGGCGCTGCGGGCCGAGGTGTTGCAGGAGCGGCTGCGGGCGTTCGCGAAAGGGCTGGGCGTGACGCTCGGGCCGGACATGACCGGCGTGGCCGACAACGACACCGAGCACGACGAGTGACCCCGCAGCCGAATTTTCGACTGGGGCATCTCTCGGTGGAAATTGATGAACATCTTGGGTGGTTGTTGCGATACTCCGGGTTGACGTTCCTTCGAGAGGGGCGGGCCTGGGATGGTGGATCTGTCGTTCGTGTGGCTGGAGATCACCGGTAGGTGCCAGTTGGAGTGCCGGCATTGTTACGCCGCCAGCGGTCCGTCCGGCGGGCACGGTTCAATGACTGCAGTGGACTGGCGGCGGGTGATCGACCAGGCGGTGGAGCTGGGCGTCGAGATGGTGCAGTTCATCGGTGGGGAACCGACTCTGCATCCAGATCTTCCGGATCTACTCAGGCATGCCCTGGCCGCCGGCTTGGAGGTGGAGGTGTTCTCCAACCTCGTGTATGTCACGCCGGCCATGTGGGAGCTGTTCGCCCAGCAGGGGGTGCGGTTGGCCTGCTCGTACTACTCCGATCAGGCCGGGCAGCACGCTGCGGTCACCGGTCGGGCCGGCTCGCACGCTCGTACTCGGGCCAACATCGGTGAGGCGGTGCGCCGGTCGATTCCACTGCGGGTAGGTGTGGTCGACCTGGGCGGTGGCCAGCGCGTGGGGGCTGCGGTTGCCGAGTTGCGCGGTCTGGGTGCGACAGAGGTGGGTGTGGACTGGCTCCGGCAGGTGGGCCGTGGGGTAGGCGGCGATGCCTTGGGTGTAGAGCAGTTGTGCGGCAACTGTGCGTCGGGTGTGTTGGCGGTCGGCGCTGACGGTGCGGTCTGGCCGTGCGTGTTCTCGCGCTGGCTGCCGGTCGGCAACGTCCGTGAGGCGAATTTCGCCTCGATCCTGACCGGCCAGGGTACGGCGCAGGTGCGGGCCGAGCTGAGGTCGGCCTTCGGGAAGCGGCCGAAGCCGTGCGGGCCGCAGTGCGCGCCGCAGTGCGCGCCAGCGCGGTGCCAGCCGACCTGTTCACCGTCGTGTAGTCCGTCGTGCAACCCCTGTGCGCCGTCGAAGCGGTGCTGGCCGTACTACCGCTGACCGATCGGACCTAACCCTTCCAGGCGGCCGCGTCTCCGGCAGGTCACTGACTCTCCGGATATCCGTGGTGGGCTCGCGGTGACCGAGGTGGCTGGGTGATGCTGACAGTGTGAAGCACACACGGTGGCTACCGAATGAGGACCATTGGCCAGAGGACGACGCTGAGGACCACCGGCGGCGGCTGGCGTCGATGCTGCGTCGGGCCGCTGCCGCCCTGCGGGTTGAGCTGGTGGGTGAGTTCCGGTACGGATGGCGTAACCGATCGACCGGTGCACGGGTGGACGACGACGGCCACGACGGGTGGCTGCGGCTGGTCGGGGAACCTGTCAACGGAGAAGTCGGGGTGTTCTGGGACGGCAACGCCACCGCCTCGCAGCAGTTGGGCGGGCTGCGGCTGCCCCGGGTGTGGCGCAGTTGGGAGCACGCGGAGAGCGATCTACGGTTCCGCGCCGACCTGATGAGTCACGTCGACGAGCCGACGTGCAGCCGGACTGCGGCGCTGACTGCGGTGCCGGCGCTGAGCGAGATGTGGTGGATGCGTCTTGGCGGCACCCTCTCCTTCCTGACTGAGGTCGAGACGGATCGGGTCGCGGTGGATAATGAGCGGCTCGCGTCCCGGATCCAGATCTGGGATGAGGCCTTGCCGGTCGATGTACATCAGTGGGTGCCCGCGCACGCGGACCTGCACTGGGCGCAGCTGACCAGTCCGGGCTGCTGGGTGCTGGACTGGGAAGGCTGGGGGTTGGCTCCGGCCGGGTTCGACGCGGCCAGCCTGTACCTGCACAGCCTGGCCGCACCACCTGTCGCGCGGCTGGTGCGCGCCCGGTATCTCGCTGAGCTGGACAGCCGTGACGGCATGCTCAGCCAGCTGTACATCGCCGGGCGAATGCTCGACCGAGGTGACCTCGACGGCCATCCGGCTGAGAGCGCCGTCTATGCGCACGTTGGCACAGTGCTGCGGGCGCTGGGCGCTGAGCCCGGCTCCTACCGGCATCTGCTGCGCTTGGTCAACGATCGGCGAGCAGGTGGTGCAGGAACCGGCCCGGGTCGGCCAGGAACGCTCGGGTGAGGGCGACCGGTTCGGCCTGGTCGTAGTCAACCGGGGCGATGGTGCCGGCGGCGTCGATTTGCAGGATCGTCGCGCCAGGGCTGGCCAGCAGGATCGGCGAGTGGGTGGCGATGATGAACTGACTACCCTGGTCGACCAGGTCGGCGATGCGCAGCAGCAGGGCCAGGCAGCCGTGTACGGACAGCGCTGCCTCCGGTTCGTCGAGCAGGTAGAGCCCTTGCGGGCCGAAGCGATGATTGACCAGGTCGAGAAACGACTCCCCGTGCGAGCGTTCATGTGGGGAGACTCCGCCGTAGGCACCGAGCAGAGGTGGGGAGTTGGGGTCGGCGTCGAGGCGCTCGATCTCGGTGGCAACGTTGTAGTACGACTCGGCGCGCAGAAAGAACCCGGTGCGGGGCTTGCGGCCGGGGGCACGTTGCAGCACCAGGTGCTCGCCGAGCGGGGATTCGGTGGCGCGGGTGGTGAACCGGAAGGACGTGCCGCCGCCCTCAGGGTTAAACCCGGCGGCGACCGCGATTGCCTCGACCAGGGTGGATTTGCCGGTGCCGTTGTCACCGGCGAGCAGAGTCACCGGCGTGGGGAAATCGACGCCCTGATCAGCCAGCCTGGCCACAGCAGGGATGGTGTACGGCCATCGAGCCTGATCGGCCGGGGTCAGCGGCCGGGTCGGCAGGTAGGCGCGACGCACGAACATTTGTGATCACCTCCTGCCCGTAGGATCGCAGCCGTGCTCGATGAACTCGACGAAGACGCGCGGCGGCGACTCCAGCAGGCGATGCAGGCGCAGGTGAAGCACCTTGCCGATGACCTGCGGGAGCGGCTCGCGGAGCCGGAGTCGCTGTCGCTGCGGGCTGAGCTGCTGCAGGAGTACGAGAAGGCGAAGAAGGCCGAGCGGCTGGCCGGCGCGTTCGAGGTGTGGCTGGAGGACGTGCTCGACCAGGCGGCTGTGGCCTGGGTGCTGGGTTGTGTCTTCGTCCGCTTCTGCGAGGACAACGAGCTGATCGACGGGCTGTGGATCGGCGGGGACGACCCGGCGGCCCCGGCCGAGACGGGCATGCAGCGGCGGCAGGCGTACCTGATCGAGGCCGACCATTCGTTGCACAACGACCGGCACTGGCTGCGGGAAGCGTTCCGCTACCTGGGCAGGCTGCGCCCGACGGCGCAGATCTTCGACAAGCACAACCCGGTGTGGCGGTTCGACATCTCCGGCGCGGCCGCGGAGGAGCTGAGCAACTTCTTCCGTACGGGGGAGGGCCGGGTGTCGCTGCGTAGCGCGACTCTGGACACCCGCTTCCTCGGTGACCTCTACCAGGAGCTGTCGACGCACGCGAAGAAGACGTACGCACTGTTGCAGACCCCGGTGTTCGTCGAGAAGTTCATCTTGGACCGGACCTTCGAGCCGGCGCTGAGCGAGTTCGGCCTGCCCGAGATGAAGGTGATCGACCCGACGTGCGGCTCCGGCCACTTCCTGCTCGGCGCGTTCGACCGGCTGGTGCGCGAGTGGCGCAAGCGGGAGCAGACCACCGACATCCGGGCCATCGTCGACCGGGCGCTCGGCCAGGTCACCGGCGTCGACATCAACGCCTTCGCGGTCGCCATCGCCCGCTTCCGGCTGCTGGTCGCCGCGATCAAGCTCGGCAAGTGGCACAAGCTCGAACGCTGCCCCGCCTTCCCGGTCCGCGTCGCCACCGGCGACTCCCTCCTGGAGTGGGGCCGCGCCTCCCGCGCACAAGGTGACCTGCTGGCAGTCCTTGAGGGGGAACCGGTCTTTGCCTACGAGAGCGAAGACGACGAACTGCTCGCCGAGTATCTGGAGGTCGGCCAGTACACTGTGGTAATCGGCAACCCGCCCTACATCACCGTCGCCGACCCGGCCAGAAACAAGCTCTACCGCAGCATCTACCCGAGCGTCTGCCACAGGCAGTACGCGCTGACCGTGCCGTTTGCAAAGCGCTTCTTCGACCTGGCGAAAAAATCCGACGAGTACGGCGAGGGCGCCGGCTTTGTCGGCCAAATAACCGGCAATGGATTCATGAAGCGCGAATTTGGCAAGAAGCTGATTGAGGACTACTTCGCCCACGACATCGAGCTGAGCGAGGTCATCGACACCTCCGGTGCCTACATCCCCGGCCACGGCACTCCCACCGTGATCCTGATCGGCCGCACCAATGCCCGCCGCCGTCTCCCCGTCGTCCGCGCTGTGCTCGGTGTGCAGGGCGAGCCGACGACCCCGGACAACCCGGCCGATGGCCTCGTCTGGCAGGCGATCGTCGACCAGGTCGACGCTCCCGGCTCGGCGTCCCGCTGGGTCACCGTCCAGGACCTCGACCGCTCCCGCCTCCTCAAACACCCCTGGAGCCTCTCCGGCGGTGGTGCCGCCGACCTGGTGTTGGCGATTGGTCGTTCTTCGACCCGGCTTGGTGAGTCGATTTCAGGATCGATCGGATTTGCGAGCTTTCCAGGGCAAGATGATGCGTTTTTCGGGCCACTCAGATGGTTCTCGCGTCGCCGCGTCGAGCCAAGTCGGTGGCGACCTCTCGTCATTGGCGAGGCGGTGCGGGACTGGGCTGAGGACTGCCATGACGGTGCTCTGGCTCCGTATGCTGAGGATCAATCGGTCGTTCCCTTCGATAAAGATTCATCCTGGGGTCGCGGCCTTTGGCTTGTACGTCGCACGCTGGAATCCACAACCGGTTTCGGGGGCGAGTCCAGAAAAGACTCTGGTGAACCTTGGTGGAGCTGGTATCGGTGGGTGGCCGCTCGATACCGGTCGCCGTTGTCGATCGTTTTCGCGTTTGTGGCTACGCACAATCATTTTGTGCTGGATCGGGGTGGGAAGGTCTTTAACCGTTCTGCGCCGGTGATCAAGCTGCCGGAAGGGGCGTCGGAAGATGACCACCTGAGGTTGCTCGGCGTACTCAACAGCTCCACTGCCTGCTTCTGGCTCAAGCAGGTCAGCCACAACAAGGGGAGCCAGGGCGTTAACGAAGGGTTCAAGAGCCAGGAGTGGGAACGGTTCTTCGAGTTCACCGGCACCAAGCTCCAGGAGTTGCCGTTGCCGGCGGAGTTTCCGTTGGGGCGGGCGCGGGAGCTGGATGCGTTGGCGCAGCGGTTGGGGGAGCTGACTCCGGCGGCGGTGGCCGGGTCGGGGGTGCCGACTGTGGAGCGGCTGGCGCAGGCGCGTGCCGAGTACGACCTGGTCCGAGCGCGGATGATCGCGCTTCAGGAGGAGCTGGACTGGGAGGTCTACCGGCTCTACGGGCTGATGGATGAGGATCTGACCCATCCGGACCCGCCGGGGCTGAGCCTCGGTGAGCGGGCGTTCGAGATCACGATGGTGCGGCAGGGTGTGGAGACGGCCTGGTTTGTGCGGCACGACTCCGTACCGGTGGACAAGCCCCACCCCGACTGGCCGGCCGATTATCGCGACCTGGTCGAACGACGGATCGCTGCCACGGCCGGCAACCGGCACCTTCAGCTAATCGAGCGTCCGGAGTGCAAGCGTCGGTGGAAAACCGATGGCTGGGACAAGCTGCAGGCGGATGCTTTGCGGGACTGGCTGTTGGAGCGGCTGGAGGCCCCGGAACTGTGGGGTGGCACGCCGGAGCCGCTGTCGGTGGCGCAGCTCGCCGACCGGGTGGCCGGCGACGCCGACTTCCAGCAGGTGTTGGCACTGCTGCCGGAGTACGAGGGCATGAGCCTGGTCGACGCGCTCGACAAGCTGGTCGCCACCGAGCATGTGCCGTTCCTGCCGAAGCAGCGCTACAAGCCGTCCGGGCTGCGTAAGCGGGTGTTGTGGGAGCAGACCTGGGAGAAGCAGCGGCGCGAGGACGCCGGGGAGACGGTCGAGATCGACGTGCCGCCGAAGTACAGCTCGGCGGACTTCGTCCGGCCGTCGTACGCGAAGGCTCGGGGCAAGCTCGACGTGCCAAAGGAGCGCTTCATCTCGTACCCGGAAATGGGTCGTGACACCGACTCCAGCCTGCTGCTCGGCTGGGCCGGGTGGGACCACCTGGCCCAGGCGCAGGCGCTGGCCACGGTGTACGTGAATCGGCGCAGTCAGGAGGCGTGGGAGGCGCACCGCCTGCTGCCGCTGCTCGCCGGCCTGCTGGAGCTGGAGCCGTGGCTACACCAGTGGTACGCCGCCGAACGCCCCGGCTATCCCGGCTCGCCGGCACAGTTCTACACCGACTTCATCGACACCGAGCTGTCCACCCTCAGCTCCGACCGCACAGCTCTGTCCCTGCTCCGCGGCCTCCCCGAGTAGGACCCGACACCGTCTGACCCTGTTGGACGGTGGTGGGGTTCGGTAGGTTCGGATGGTGCCGGGAGGGCGACGGAGCGGTGGTCGATGAGCGTTGACGATGTGAAGCGCACTGTCGAGCGGGGCAACGAAGCAGTCCGGCAAGGGTGTCAGATCCTTGAACAGGCGCTCACCGAGGCTGCAGAAGCGGGTGCCCTGGCGCGGGCCACGATGCATGACAGCACCCATGACGAGGTCGAGAAGGCGAAGGCGAAGCTGGACTCGTTGGAACGTGAGGTTGAGCTGGCGATCCGGCGGTTTGGCGCTGCTGTCCAGAACGCGAACGACTACGTAGCCAAGCTCTGATGTCCGGGACCCTCGGCGACGTCGTAGCGCGGCTCTACGCTGCGCGGGAGCGGCTGCTTGCCGCAGCCGTGATCGCCAACCGTGCACAGGCCGACGCCGAGCAGGCGGCAGCGCACTACTCGGAAGCTGCTCGCGGAAGCACCGATCAGTCGATCAAGACGGCTATCGCCGAGGCGCAGATCGCTGGGGCGAAGGCCGATCGGGTCGCCGGTATCCTGAACGATATCTGCGATCATATCGTCAACTACGTCAACCAGATTGCTCCAGGCGTGGCGCCTCCGTCTGACCCCAAAATCGATGTCTCAGGTGAACGTCTTGTGGCAGAGGCTGAGGGGGCGGGCAGCAGGGCAGACCGGTTCGCGCGTCGCTTCGTGCAGAAGGCCGACTCCACTGAGGAACACCTGCAAAATGCGGAAAAGACGATGCAGACGGGAAAAGAAATTCTCGACCTGTTCAAGATCCAGCCGGGGTCGGAGAGTGCTACGACGGTAGCGCCGGAGCCGATCCCTGCTGATCGCCCGAGTGTGGACAATCCGGTGACTGCTGTGATCATGGCTGCGGGTGCCACTGCAGTAGTGGGTCGCGAAATGTGGAAAAAATACAAGAAACGCCATGAAGGGAAGTAAATTATGAAGATTGAGCCTGACTTGGTCGAATATTTTCGCACGATGCTGAAGGGTGACTACGCCGAGAACGATCGCCTGGAAGTCCAGCTGAATACAAAAGGTTGGGGCGACTTTTCCACTCTGATGGGCATCGTCTTCTACTACGCCGTCAACCACCGGTTGCCCGTGGATGCCAGCGAAGCCGACATCGTGCAGTTCGTTGCTGAGCTGCGCGCGGCTGCTCCAGTGGATCCGCGCGAGATCGACGCCAACGCTGCGGAACGCCTGGTGAAGGCGGCACTCGACCCCGATGTCGAGTCCGACTTCGATCCTGAGATGGCAGGCAAGATTCAAAGTCTAACTATCATGCACGTGCTCGGTGAAGGTCGGGCGAGCGGGGACGAGATTGATGCCATTCTCGCCAGCGCTGTCGATACCGCAAGTCGACTCTGATGCCGGTGCTGAGCTGCTGATCGGACCGGGTCGCGTAATTCTGCAGACGTGCTTAGATTCCTGTTATCTCGCCGATTTCGAGGGCTATCTACGGTTTACATGGCGTCGGGCTCGGTCTGATAGGTGGCCAGTGCGGCCGGCATCGGCAGTCCATACTTGTCGCACAGGAACCGGGTCTGGCAGTATCGCTGGGCATCGGCGGCCACGTTGCCGAGGACGGTGGAATTCACCCCTGCACCGATGAGGACGCCCACGATGGGCACGGCCTTGGCGACGTTTTGAACTGGAACCCTGGCACCAGCCGGACCCAAGTGCTGCAGCAACTTCTCAAGGGCGATCACGAGGCGATGGTCCGCGCGGAGCTTGGCTGACCAATTCACGCGTCCCTTCAGAGCGTTGGCCGCTCGTGCGGTGTCGCGCAGCGGCCCAACCTTGGCTGCCTGTGCCATGAAGGACCGGTGCACCAGGCGTTCGATGAAAGCTTGCTCCGAGGGGTCTTTGGCGTCGTAGCCGTAGGAGTACGCGATGCGCGACGCGATCGAGGTGCTCAGGACCTGGATGACGAGGATGTCGGCAGTAATTGCGGCGGGGATCCCTGCCACGGGGACCAGGGCCAGCAAGCCCATGGCACCACCTTCGACCGCGCCGGCGGAACGCCACCTCAGTGTGTTGCGGGTCAGTAGCCGGTCGCAGGCCTTGAGGTCCTGCTGCCGCAGCTCAGTGAAACTGTTCAGCTCCATGCCGCGCTTGCGGGCAATCTTCTCGACGCCCTTCGGGTCGTTGAGCTCCAAGGCCCAGGCGTTGACCAACTCCAGCAGCGCTGCGGCAGCCTCGGCCGCTGGCCGCAGGGCCATGCTGGCAACCGCGTCGCCTCCGCGGCGCACTGGTTCCTTGATCGTCTCCGGTACCGCCCTGGTGGCCCGGCTCGCGGCGTTTCGCGCGGCCTCGCCGGAGCGATCGAGTGCAGTGCTCGCCCAGTTCGGTAGACCACGGCGGTTGTTGCGGCGCTGCCAGTGCTCGTTGAGCCTGTCCCACACCTGCTCTTCGTATGCACTCATCGGGGTTGCGCCGTCGGCGAGCGAGTCAGCGACAGTGCTCATCGATGGCCTCCATTCGACTGGGATGACTGGGTCATGATGGCACTGCCGGGCGGCAAGCGGCGGTGAGCTTCGGCCGACGACCAGGCCAGGCATACAGTCCACAGACGATTGAGGGTACGTCGCTTGCGCTCAGGGCAGACATCGCCTAAACGGTGGAGGGCCGGAACCTCCACCCGCTGAATGCCGCACTCCAGTCGTCTGCCCTCAGCATGGAGACAGCTCTCTGTCTCGGGTCAGTGAGGAGCGTCGGGGGTGAGGGTGGAGAGGAAGGACGTCCAGCCGGCGGGGGAGAAGGTGAGTGCCGGGCCGGCGGGGTCCTTGCTGTCGCGTACGAGGACTGTGGCGGGGACGTTGGTGGCTACCTCGACGCACTGACCCTGCCCGTTGCTGCGGGAACTCTTGCGCCAGATCGCCAGATCCAGGCTACGAGGGGTGGTGGTCATTCGGTGCTCTCCCTTGCTCCCTGCTCCAGCATCGCCTCGGCCCTCATCCGCAGGAAGGCAAGCGAGTCGGCGGGTGAGAGCGCGGTCGCGCGGAGGTGGTCGAACGCCAGCCCGTGCGTCTCTACATGGTAGTCCTTGTCGAGGACTGCGGCACCGCTCAGATTTTCCTGGTAGACCACGGTCGGATGGTCGCTGAAGTCGAGCAGCGTGAAGGGCACGCCCATGCCCATGTGCGCGCCCTGGCGAAACGGCAGCACCTGGATGGTGATCGCCGGCCGCTGCGCCATGGTGATCAGGTGCTCCAGCTGGGCTGCCATCACCTGTGGGCCACCGATCGGCCGATGTAGGACTGCTTCGTCGAGGACGAACCACATCCGGGGCGGATCGGGGCGATCCGTGATCCGCTGGCGCGTGGCGCGGACGTCGATTCGGTCCTCGATCTTCTCTGGCGGAGCGTCCGGGAACTCGGCGCTGATGATGGTGCGAGCGTAGTCCGCAGTCTGGAGTAGACCGTTGACGAGCTGGACGTCGTAGATGCGGTGCTGGGTCGCCTCGTTCTCGAAGGCCACGTACTCGGCGAACCAGTCAGGCAAGGTCTTCGAGTAGTCAAGCCACCAGCTGTGCTGACGGGCCTCGCCAGCGAGCTGGAGGATCTCTGCGGCCTTCTCGGCGGGAGCGCCGTAGAGGCGCAGCAACTTCATGACGTTCCGAGTCGTCACCGATACCTGGGCATTCTCGACGCGAGACAGCGTCGACTTGCCGATCTTCACCTTCTGAATGACCTGGTCGAGTGTCAGATCGGCGGCTTCGCGAAGTGCGCGGAGCTCCGTTGCGAGTCGACGGCGCTGGATGGTCTGGATTCCTGCCACAGCGGACAGTGTGCACCATGCGAGCACTGTTTGGCGAGTACCCATCGGGCGGCAAATTTTTGTGAAGTGATGAGTTGCAAGATCACATTATTGGTGCCAACGTAGGCGGTGCATCGAAGGTGGACGGTTGATCAACTAGCCGGCTACTGGGTAGCGGGGAACGGCGAGTCCATGATCGTTTCCCGCTGCGTTTCGCTGAAGTCCCAGGTGATCGGGCAGGCTGAGGTAACGGCTCGCCCGGTCGTCCCCAGCCCAATCGGAAGGGTTGATCATGGTGGCGCTTGGTGCCCTGGTTTCCGGAATCCTGCTCGGGTTCTTCGTCGGGTTGTTCAGTTTCAAGATCAAATCGCGGTGGTGTCCCGACTGCGGTCGGACGACGCTGCCCGCCGCTGATCGGTAGCGTGCCGGCCGACCGGTCCCCGGCCGATCCCCGGCCCGGTGACGAGTTGATCATCGACGGTCGGGCGAGTGTGCAGTTCGCGGCCGGGCGGGGTTTCCGGTTCCGGGTGACGACAGTGGACCAAAAGCTGACGTACGAGGGCTGGGTCTGGTTGGCCGGCTACGTGTTGGCAGCCGACGGTGAAGCGCGTGAACGTCGGGAGATCTTCGTCCAGCGCGACGGTCTCCGCTGGGCACCGCGCCCGCGCCGGCCCCACCGCTGACCCGGGCGGCGGCACAACTGCGACGTAACCGCGCGCTCTATCCGTACCTCTGAAGGTTTTTCGACTGTGTGAAAGGTGGTTCCTGCTGTGCGTGGATTCCTTGATTTGTTCCGGCGGGCTCCGGTGCGGAGCCGGCGTAACCGGCGGTTGCTCGCTGAGATCGCCCGCCACAACAACCGGCGGCCGACCGACGCCGCGGCCGGGCCGCGTCCGTCGGTGCGGCCCGCCCCGAACGCTGCCGGTCACCTGTACGGGCGGCCGGTGCGGCCGTCGATCAGCCCCGGCCTGGTCCGCGACCGTGCGTTCGGCGACCGGGTCCGGCGCGGCTGCGACCCGGTCGAGGTACGGGCCTTCCTGCACCTGGTCGCCGACGAGCTGACCGCGCTGCGCGCCGAACTTGGCTCCACCCGCGAGGAGAACGCCCGGCTCAAGCAGGCGTTGCGGGACTGGCAGTCGCAGCAGTTCGAGCAGTCGCACCGGTTCGGGGCGGGGGTGGCGGCGTGAACGGCGTCAACCAGGTGCCGGCCGGCTCGCTGCACATCGTCGGCGTCGGCGCGGACCGCCGGCGGGCGCAACGCGTCTTTACCGTCGCCAACCTCGACACCGGGCAGGTCGCGTCAACCAGCCTGGTCCCCGGCTCGTTTACGCCGTTGCCGACGCCGGGTGGGACGTGGTGGCTGCCGTACGCGCCGATCGTCGCCGACCTCGCCGCCCGTGCCGGGGTGGTCGAGGCGACGTTGCGTGACCTGGACTTCCCCGACGAGCCCGGCCGGCTGCCGTCGTCCGGGTTGACGCTGCCCCGGCAGTGGCAGCCCACCGTTCCGCAGCGGGACCGGCTGCGGTGGGAAGCCGTCGCGCTCACCGACCGGCTGGTGTCGCCGTGGCTGGTGCTGATCGGCCGCAGCGTCGAGCTGCCGCCACCGGGCGATCCGGGCCGGCTGCTCGGTCGGCTGTGCGCGCTCGCCGACCAGTTGCACGTCGACCTGGTCCTCGAAGTGCGGCCCAGCTCCATCGGGCGTGGGCTGAGCTGGGACGTCCGGTTCGAGCATGCCGGCGGTGCGGTGCCCGACTACCAGCACCGGTGGATCGCCGACCTGCCGACCGCGCTCGCCACCATCCCCGCCGAACGGGCGGTGACCGGCCTGACCGTCGCCAATCCGCTGCTGCCCGCCCACTACCTCACAGACGCCGCCCTCACCGGGCGTGCGGTGCCGGTCGGGTTGGACGGGCACCCCGGCGGCCACGACCTCGACCAGGTCGAACGCCGCATGATCGCCGATGCCGAGCAGCACGGTGGGGCGCAGGCCATCTGGCGTAACCGGCACTGGTGGCACACCAGCCTGCGGCCCGCCGACACCGCCGGCACGTTCGTCCGCGGCTGGGAACCGCCGGCACCGAAACACTGGGGCGAGCCGATCCCCACCCACCCCTGCACGCGGTGCGCCGACCGGCCCGACCCGCCGTACTGCCTGGACTGCTACGGCACCCGCCAGGTGCGACGCGGCGCGGTGCTCACCGTCACCGACCTGCGTGGCCGGACCGTGCACCGCAACTGGCGACCCGACAGCGAACCGACCGGCGACCCGGAAGCCGCCGTCGGCCCGCAACCGCCCACCCTGGTGCTCACCGACCGACCGTCCGGCACCACCGTGTGGCAGCTCGACGAGCACTACCAGATCGGCTCGCTCGCGGCGCAGTTCGGCGTCGAGCCGACCGACCTGACCGACATCGACGGCGAACACAGCATCGACCAGCACCTGCGCAACGGCGTCAGCCAGGTCCCCCACACCGGTGGCGACCCACTCGACGCGTACCTCGGTGAAGTCGGCGCCACCCACGACGGCGCCCGCGTCATGGTCCTCGCCAACGGCTGGCCCGGCCCCACCCTCGACGAACTCGCCGCCCTGACCCGCGGCCTCGGCCTCGCCCTCGACATCACCGTCATCGACCACCGCAACACCATCGGCCGACCCGAACTGTCCCAAGGTCACTCCTGGTCGGTCCGGGTCGTCGACCCGGCCACACGCTTGGCCGTCGACCCCGTCCCCACCAGCGCCGCCCTGCCCGAAGCCGTCGCGCTGTGCTACCGCTATCTACACGGCGCACTGCGCGCCACCATCCCCACCGACCCGACCACGCCGATCCCCGTGCCGCAACAGCCCGCAGCGGCCGGCACCCTCCCCGACACCACAACCTGCATCACCCAGGTACGCCGCCACGCCGCCACCCGGCCCGGCGAACCTGTCACTGTCCGCCTCCACCCCGACGGCACCCACACCCGCACCACAGACCACCCGAGGTAGCCTCTGCCTGACGATGTTGACGGCTCGGGTTGCTGGGCGTTTAGGTGGTGGGCGTGCAGCAACCCAGGGTCGGTGTGGCGGCATTCGTGCTCAGCGAAGGTCGCTTCCTGATGGGCTTCCGCAAAGGTGCCCACGGGGCCGGCACCTGGTCGCTGCCCGGCGGCCACCTCGAACACGGGGAGAGCTTCGAGCAGACCGCGCGGCGGGAGGTCGAGGAGGAAACCGGCGTCGAGATCACCAACGTACGCTTCGGAGCGGTAACCAACGACGTCTTCGACGCCGCCCGGCACTACGTGACGATCTGGATGATCAGTGACCACCTGCGGGGCAGTCCACAGGTCCGCGAGCCGGACAAGTTCGTCGACCTCCGCTGGACCGCCCCGCCCACGATGCCTGATCCACTCTTCCTCCCCATGCGTAACCTGCTCGACCAGCACGACCTGGCGCAGCTGCTGCCGTGACAATCAGCCGACGAGGGTCGGCATCTCCGACCGGTTTCTTCTGCTTTTCCGGGCGCTCCGTGATGGCATCAGCCGTGGCATGAGCTGTACCTCGACGTGATCCAGATCCTCGCGGATCGTCTGCATGCTGTGCTTCTCGGCCCGTTCCCGTTTGCCGGAGGTGCGCGCGGCTCGGCGGAGCGCTTTGAAGGACACCGCCATCAGCCAACTGGCCGCAGAAGCGCGGCTGATGTGTCTCAGGCTCGCGTCCTGCAGCCGCCGTAGATACTCGGCTAGTATCGGACGGTCGCGTGGTGGCACGTCGCCTAGGATCTGGTCCGCAATCGGGGTGCTGTTGGAAGGTTTGAAGATGGCGAGTGCGATCAGCGCATCGGTCAAAGTGTGTCGCCCGGCGACGCTGATATGGGTCTTCACTAGTTTGAGAAGGCGCTCTGCGGCGGGGCTGCGTTGAATCCTCCCGGTTCGTAGGTCGTCGACTAGTCCGTCTCGAATTAGCCACAGCTCGTTGCGAAATTGGCTGTGCGCTAGGCGGGTAAGCTGATAAATTAGCAGGAATGGTGACAGGGCCGCAGAGATCAGCATTATGAAGAATGCCAGCGAGTCAATGTGCATTTTCTTCCTCTTTCTGTCGGCTATTCGCGCTCTCCAGCTCCTTCTCTAGTTTGTCAAGGCGCTCTCTCTGTTGCTTGATTTTCTTCTTCCTCAGGCGACTCTGATTTGCTGTCACGCCAAGGATGGTGGTGGATGCAACGGAGTAGGCAACTGCTATGCTTACTCTTATGTCGGCATTCACGGCTGTTGTCTCGCCGGCAAAGGCGGCGGCGATAGGCTGCACCGCTTGAAGTGGAATCCATGCTACGGCGATGACCGCGATCCACCGCGTGCCGTCGACAATCCCTTGAATAATCTGGAACTTGTGGCCCTTTCTGCTATCTTCCCTCAGCTGCTTGAGTGCCTGCTCGGTCCGTTCAGTTCGCAGGTTTGCTCGATCGATTTGCAGCCGTAGTTTCTCTTTTTCGAGGTCGTCTATCTGCTTCTGTGGGTGTTCGCTGACCTCATCATGATCTCTTTGTTGCTCTCCCGCATGACTGAGGATCATAAGAGCTTTCGTGTTGTTGAGTTTGACGTGCAAAAACAGCTAATCGGGCAAGCTGGGCTGTTGGGCTCTTCTTCGCATCTCTCCGTTATCTGGCTGATGATCATGGGTAACTGCTGGTGGTGATTGGTGTGCGGATAGTGTTGATCTTTGCTCGCGAGGTCACATCTGTCGGCTATCTGACTTTCTTGATCAACCCTTGGTTGTCGGGGGTGTGCGTACGGTGATGATACCGCAACGTCGATATCGTGTTCAATCTTAGCGGCGTTGATGAACGTGGATGTAGTGGGAGTTTGCCTACATCGAACTGATTGCACGATCTTCGCCGCGCTACCAGGTATGGCGCGTGCGCTTCATTACGGGACGAGGCGAACTGTGGGCGACGTGTCTGGGCTTGCCGGCGCTTGCCGCCTAGGATCGACGGGCTGAGGCGGTCACGGCTTCACACGTGCTCAACCGGGTGGAGGGGAGCGGGATGACACTGCTGCGGGATCTGATCAACATCCCGACCTCGGTGGGCGACTCCGACTTCGTCGTACGCGCCGCCGCCGGTGCCGACCTGGCCAACTACGTCGTGACCGACCAGCTCCGGGACAGCTTCACCAAGGCACTCGCCAAGGTCGAGCACGCCGTCACCACCGGCCGGTCCCAGGCAACCTTCCTGCACGGCTCCTTCGGCTCCGGCAAGTCGCACTTCATGGCCGTACTGCGGGAGATCCTGCACGGCAACCCCGAGGCCCGCGCCCTGCGCAACCTCGGCGAGCAGGTGGTCGCCGCCGACAGGTGGCTCACCGGGCGGCGGCTGCTCACCCTCACCTTCCACATGCTCGACGCCCGCTCGGTCGAACAGGCCGTGCTGGAGGGCTACCTCAACCAGATCACCGCGCTGCACCCCGACGCGCCGACGCCCGCCGTACACCGGTCCGACGCGCTGCTGACCGACGCGGCCGGGCTGCGCGCCCGGATGGGTGACGAGGCGTTCTTCGCCGCGCTCAGTGACGCCGACCCCGGCGTCGCCGCCGGGTCGGCCAGCAGCGGCGCAGGCAGCGCCGCCGGATCCGCCTCCGCCGTCAGCTCGGACGACGGAACCCCCGGCCTGGCCGTGCTACACAGCCAGCGACAGGGTTGGACCGCAGACCGGTACGCCGCTGCCGCCGCCGAGCCGCCGGGCACCGCCGACCGCGACCGGCTCGTCACCGCCCTCACCACCGCGTTCTTCACCAACGCGGTACGCAGCGGCGAGTACCTCGACCTCGACACCGGCCTCGCCGTCATCACCCGGCACGCCAGCAACCTCGGCTATGACGGGATCGTCCTCTTCCTCGACGAGATGATCCTGTGGCTGTCCACCAAGATGAGCGACCACGTCTTCGTCAACACCGAAGGCGCCAAGCTCAACAAGCTGGTCGAGTCGGCCGACGCCGACCGGCCGATCCCGCTGATCTCCTTCGTCGCCCGGCAACGCAACCTGGAGGAGTTCCTCGGCCCGCAGGTCGGCGGCACCGAACGCGAAGTCCTCGCGCTGGTCCTACGCAGCGTCCAGGGCCGGCTCGGGGAGATCCCGCTCGCCGACACCAACCTGCCGGAAATCACCGAGAAACGGCTGCTCAAGCCGCGCAGCGACGAAGCGAAGGCCGAAATCGACCGGGCGTTCGCCGTGGTCCGCGGCAACCGGCAGGTCTGGGACATCCTGCTGCTCGGCGCGCAGTACGGCGACGCCGGCATCGGCTCCGACGCCACCGCCTTCCGCAAGCTCTACCCCTTCTCACCAGCCCTGGTCGCCACCCTCGTCGCCCTTTCCCAGGCGTTGCAGCGGGAACGGACCGCGATCAAGGTGATGACCGAGCTGCTCGTCGAACGCCGCGACACCCTGCGGATCAACGACCTCATCGGGGTGGCCGCGCTGTTCGAGCCGCTGGTGCTGCGCGGCGAACTACCTGACCGGGTCGAGCTCAGGCAGCGCTTCGAAGCCGCCCGCGACCTGTACGGCAAGAAGCTGCGCCCGCTGCTGCTGCGGCTCAACAGCATCACCGAAGCCGACGCGGCCGCAAACACCCAGTTCGAGCTCGACGACAAGCTGATCAAGACGGTGCTGCTCGGGGCGCTGGTGCCCGAGGTGCCCGCCCTGCACAACCTCACCGCCGGCAAACTGCACGCGCTCAACTTCGGCACCATCACCTCGCCGATCCCCGGCTACGAGCACCAGATCGTGCTCAATCGGCTCAACAAGGTCGCCAACGAGGCCGGCGAGCTGCACCTCACCGACGGCGCCGACCCGGTCGTCACCATCGAGCTGCACACCGTCGACTACGACAAGCTCCTCGACTGGGTCCGGCCCGAAGAGGCGACCACCGGCGGCGCGTTGCAGCAGCTGCTGCGCGAGCTGGTCAGCACCGAGATCGGGCTGACCGGTGCCACCGGGCAGCTCGGCGAGCTGCAACACCCCCGCGAGTGGCGCGGCCGGCGACACACCGTCCAGGTCAAGTTCGGCAACGTACGCGACGGCGACAGCATGCCCGTCGCCGCGCTGCTACCCACCGGGGAAGCCTGGCGCATCGTCATCGACTACCCGTTCGACCCGCAGGGCCGCCCACGCAGCGACGACCGGGCCCGGATCGAAGCCCTGCCGCGCGGCGAACGCAGCGTCTTCTGGCTGCCGCTCTACTTCAGCGACCAGATGATGGGCCACCTCGCCCAACTGTCGAAAATCAACTACCTGCTGGGCGGCACCGGCGAACGGTACAACGACGCCGTCCGCGACTGGTCGGTGAGCGAACGCCAGCAGGGCCGCGTCTACCTTCAGCAGCGACAGACCCAGCTGCGCGGCACCGTCACCAACGCCCTCAAACAGGCGTACGGCGTCGCCGCCCCGCAGCCCGGCGACGTCGTCGAGGACAGCGTCGGGGTGCTGCACACCCTCGACGATGCCGTCGACGGCGAACTCGGCGACCCGCGCGGCGGCACCCTGGCCCAAGCGTTCCACAATCTCACCGGACAGCTGCTGGCCGCGACCTACCCGGGCCGGCCGGCGCTGCCCGAGGACGAGAAACCGCCGACCAGCGCCGAGCTGGCCAAGGTCCTTACCTACGCCCGGCAGGCCGTCGCCGACCCCACCCGGGGCGTCACCGTCCCGGCCACCGACCAGCGGACCCTGCGGCGGATTTGCAACAACCTGCAACTCGGCGAGCTGGCCGACCACCGCTACGTGCTCACCACCAGCACCAGCTACTGGACCCGGCACCTGCTGCAGCGGGCCGCCGCCGACGGCTACCGGGACAGCTTCCCGGTGCACCGACTGCGCGGCCACCTCGACCAGCCGGAGCCCCGGGGCTTCGACCGCAGCCTGCAGAACCTGATCCTCTGCGTCTTCGCCCTCGACCACCAGCTCGCCTGGTACCTCAACGAGGGCCAGGTCACCGTCGACCGGGTCGACGCCGTCACCGACGCCCACGAACTGAAGTTCCCGCCGATGCCGAGCGACACCGACTGGCAACGGGCAATCGAACGCGCCCAGCACCTGTTCGGCCAGGTGCTGCCGGCCTGGCTCATCCCAGCAAACCTCGCCAAGGCGGCGGCCCAGGTCCGGAAAGCCGCCACCGAACTTGGACCGGCCGTCAGCGACCTGCTCGACCAGCTCACCGCGCACGCCGGCACCCTCGGCCTCGACCCCGCCGCCGACACCGGCCGGATCGGCGTCACCCGCCGCCTCGCCCGGCTGCTCACCGACCTGCGCCACGAACGCGACGACGTCGTCCTGATCGCCCAACTCGCCGGCGCCGACCTCGGCGACATCGACGACGCGACCGCCGGTACGGCGATCGCCAGCGCGCCGACGATGGTCCGCGCCCTGCGGGACACCCAGTGGGCGGTGCTGACCGCCATCACCTCGATGGCCGCCGACGACGAGCGGGCCCGCGCATTGGTCGACCGGCTGCACACCGCCGCCGGCCACCACCAGCACTCCCTCGACCTGGTCGGCGAGCTGCACGCCGTGTTCGGTGCGGCGGCGGCACTGCTCGCCGAACGCCGCCCCACCTCGACGCCGTCGCCCCCGCCGGACCCGGACCCGGCTCCGGATCCGAGGCCGAACCCGCAGCTGCCCGACGGGGATGCCACGGTCACCGTCGCCGACCCCAGCGGTACGCGGGCCATGGGCTACGACCACACCGGCGGCGGCTCGCCTGCCGTGCCCGGTGCGAAGCCGCCGCGCCAGCGGACCATCGTCGACGAGGCCGGCCTCAAGGAACTCACCGACGAAATCAGCGGCGAACTCGCCCAGGGCAGACGGGTCCGGATCACCTGGGAGACCGAGTGACCGCGGCACCCACCCGGTCGACCGCGACCCCGACCCCGCCGGGCCGACCGGACGCCGTACGGCCCGACGCCGTACGCCGCAAAGTCGCCGCCTGGCTGAAGGAGGACGACGGCACCGACGCCATCGCGCTGCGCGCCGCACCGGTCTGGGACAGCGATGCGGTGATCGTCGTCGGTCGTGTCCGGCTGCGGGTCGTCGCCTGCCCGACGCCGCTCGCCGCCCGCGCCGCCCTGCACGACCGAGCCGACGACGAGAAGCTGGTGCTGCTCACCGACCTGCCCGACGCCGTCCTCGGTGACGGGCTGCTCGCCCACCTCAGCCGGCAGTCCGTCCGCAGCGTCAACGCCTGGGAACTCGTCCGGCAGATGTTCGGCGGCGTGCGACTCGACCCCAGCCTGCCGACCGACCGCCGCTGGCTGCCCGCCGCGCTCGCCGACCACGCCCCCGTCGACGGCTGGCCCACCCCGCCCGGCACGATCCTCACCCGCGACCACGCGCTGCGCTGCCTCACCGCCGAACTGCTCGGCGTCGACCGTGACCAGCTCGACGCCTCCGGACTGCTGCAGTGGACCACCGACGCGCAGGCGCAGCAGCGGTTCACCGACAGGGTCGCCGCCGACGTCGCCGACGGCATCACCGCCTATCTCCGTGACGTCGCCGGGCCGATCGCAGAGCCGGTGATGGCGGCGGTCCGCGCCGGCCACGGCGTCGACGTCATCCCCATCGGGCTGCTCGCCGAGGTGCTCTGGCCCACGCCGGCCGGCAGGCCAGCCGGCGCGGCGGCCAGCGGACCGGCCGGAGTCGAAGTCGCCGTCGCCCGGACCCGGCTCGAACCCCGCTTCGGTGCCCTGCGGATGACCCCCGTGCAGGCCGCGGCGCTGCACGACGCCGCCGACGCCTGGGTGGCCCGTGCCCTCGACTCCGACGACGACATGGTCCGCCAGCAGGGGCTTCGGCTGGTCCGCCGGGCCGAGGCCATCGCCGCCGACATCGAGCTGACCAGCCAGTTGGCGGCGTCCAGCCTGCTGCCCGCCGGGGTCACCTGGCGGCTGCGCGCCTTCGCCGCAGCCGTACACGCCGCCCTGCCGCCGCCCGGCGCACCCGCCGCCGGCACCGTCACCACGGCCGGGCTCAGCCGAGCAGAAGCCGCGTTCAAACGGCTCACCGAACACCGGGCCGCTGACCAGGGCCGGCGGACCACCGCCCACATGGCCCTGCGCCTGCTGCGTTGGCTCAGCCGGCCGGCCGGCCAGCCACCCCGGACCCTGTACGCCGCCCTGCAACGGCAGGTCACCGTCGACGGCTGGGTGGACCGGGCCCGGCTCGACGTCTTTGCCGGGGACGTCGACCCCGAGGTCGCCGAGGCGTACCAGGCGCTGCACCGGGCCGTCGACGCCCGCCGCGCCCGCCACGACGAACAGTTCGCCGGCCTGCTCGCCGAAGCCACCCGCGCCGACGCCGAACCCGGCCGGATGCTGCGCGTCGAAGACGTCCTGGACCGGGTCGTCGCCCCGATCCTCGACGCCGGACGTCAGGCGCTGCTGCTGGTCATGGACGGCATGGGCGTCGCCGCCGCCACCGAACTCGCCGAATCGCTCACCCGCGACGGCAGCTGGATCGAGCTGACCCAGGCCGGCGGCCCCCGGGCCGGTGTCCTCGCCGCGCTGCCCACGGTGACCGAGGCCAGCCGGTGCAGCCTGCTCAGCGGCCAGCTCGCCGTCGGCGACCGGCAGACCGAGCAGAGCGCCTTCGAAGGGCGGTTCACCGGCGGTCGACTGCTGCACAAGAACTCCCTGCGCGCGGGGGCGGGTGCCGCCATCGACCCCGAGGTGCGGGCCGCGATCGACGACCCGGCCGTGCCGGTGGTAGCCGCCGTCGTCAACACCATCGACGACTCCCTCGGCTACGGCGAGCCCGGCAGCACCGTCTGGGGCCAGGACACCGTCCCGGCCGTACGGGACCTGCTCGCCGTCGCCCGGCACCGGGTGGTGGTGATCGTCTCCGACCACGGGCACGTCGTCGACCGGGGGCCCGAGGCGGTCACCCTGCCCGGCGGCGACGGGCAGAACAACCGGTGGCGACCGGTCACCAGCAGCACCACCGACAGCACCACCGACAGCACCGCGGACAGCAGCGGCGACAGCGCCAGTGACCGGCTCGGTGACGGCGAGACCGTGGTCACCGGGCGGCGGGTGCTGCTCGGCGGCGGCACCGTCGTGCTGCCGTGGCGGGAGGAGTTGCGCTACGGCCCCCGCAAGGCCGGCTACCACGGCGGCGCCGCCCCGGCCGAAGCCGTCATCCCGCTGCTGATGTTCACCGCCGGCAACGAAGAGTCGGTGCCCGACTGGCAGCCCGCTCCGGTCGCCAGCCCTGACTGGTGGCGGGAACCGGTGTCGTCGACAGCACAGCCCGGCACCGGCGGAGGTGGCGGCGGCCGGTCCGGTACGGGCGGCAGGCGGGCCGGCAAAGGCGGCCAGTCGGCGAAGCCGGTCCAGACCGAGCAGCTGTTCGACGTACCCGCCGATCCGCAGCAGCCGACGGCGGCCGCGCCGCCGGTCGCCGCGCCGGCCGATGCGGACCGGGCGCTGATCGACCGGCTGCTCGCCAGCGAGCGGTACGCCCAGCGCCGCAACCCGCGTACCCCGCTCGACGACGACCGGGTCGCCGCCCTGCTCCGGGTGCTGCTGGCCGGCAACGGCCGGGCCGGGCTGGAAACCCTCGCCGCGCAGGCCGGGGTGCCCGCCCATCGGATCCAGGGCACGGTGACCGCGTTGCGTCGGCTGCTGCAGGTCGAGGGGTACCCGGTGCTGACCATCGACGCCGACGGGCAGACCGTCGTGCTCGACAGGCCGCTGCTGGTCGAGCAGTTCGACCTCGGCGAGTCGTCGTGACCGTGCCGACCCCGCCGGGCAGCCCACCGGAAATCTCGCCGCGTCGCCGCCGCGACATCATCGACGCGCTGCGGCGCGGTGCCGTGCCCGCCAACGGCCTCGACGCGCTCGCGGTCGGGCTGGACCGGTTCGCCGCCGCCATCGACGACGACCTCGACCGGGTCGCCGGTGGCGGCAGCGTCTTCAAAGCCGTCCGTGGCGAGTACGGTGCCGGCAAGACGTTCTTCGCCCGCTGGCTGGCCGAACGGGCCAAACGGCGCGGCTTCGCCGCCGCCGAAGTGCAGATCTCCGAGTTGGAAACCCCGCTGCACCGGATGGAGACCGTCTACCGCCGGCTCGTCGAGCACCTCAACACCGAACAGTTCGCCGCCAGCGCGCTACGGCCCGTCCTCGACGGCTGGATCTTCGCGCTGGAGGAGGACGTACTCGCGTCGGGCACCGTCAGTGAATCGGACCGCGACGGGCTCGACCGGGCCGTCAGCGACCTGCTGGAACGCCGCCTCGCCGAAATTTCCCGCAGCACCCCCGGGTTCGCCGCCGCGCTACGCGGCTACCGCGCCGCCACCGCCGCCGGCGACCAGCCCACCGCCGACGGGCTCGCCGCCTGGCTCGCCGGGCAGCCGCACGTCGCCGCCACCGCCCGCCGGGCCGCCGGAGTGAAAGGCGACCTGGACCACTTCGCCGCGCTGAGCTTCCTGCGTGGCCTGCTCACCGTGCTGCGCGACAGCGGCCACCCCGGTCTGCTGCTCGTCCTCGACGAGGTGGAGACCCTGCAACGGGTCCGCTCCGACTCCCGGGACAAGGCCCTCAACGCGCTGCGCCAACTCGTCGACGACGTCCACGGCGGACGGATTCCCGGCCTGTTCCTGGTGATCACCGGTACCCCCGCCTTCTACGACGGCGCACAGGGGGTGCAGCGCCTCGCCCCGCTGGCCCAACGCCTCGCCACCGACTTCGGCGGCGACCCCCGCTGGGACAACCCGCGTGCGGTGCAGCTGCGGCTGCCCGGTTTCACCGTGCCGGCGCTCGTCGAGCTCGGCGTACGGGTCCGCCGGATCTACGGCAGCGGACGGCTCGCCGGCCGGGTCGACGACGCGTACCTGACCGAGCTGGCGACTTCGGTCACCGGCAGACTCGGCGGCACCGTCGGAATGGCGCCCCGGATCTACCTGAAGAAGCTGGTCGCCGACGTGCTCGACCGGGCCGACCAGTTCACCGACTGGGACCCGCGCCGGCACTACCAGCTGACGGTGCGCTCCGACGAGCTGACCCCGGTCGAACGCAACGCGGCCAGCGCCGGCGAGGTCCCGTTGGACCTGCCGTGACCGACACCGGCGAGCTGCACCCGGTCCTGACGTACCACCTGGTCAACAGCCTGGGCTGGCGGGACCTGCGGCCGATGCAACGGGCCGCGGTCGGCCCTATCCTGGCCGGTGCGGACGCCCTGCTGCTGGCCCCCACCGCCGGCGGCAAGACCGAAGCCGCCGTCTTTCCGCTGCTGTCGAAGATGGCCGACGCCGGCTGGCCCGGCACCTCGGTGCTCTACCTGTGCCCGTTGAAGGCGCTGCTGAACAACCTGCTGCCCCGGCTGGAACGCTACGCCGACTGGCTCGGCCGCCGGGCCGCCCTCTGGCACGGTGACGTCACCCCGGCCCGCCGCCGGGCGATCCTCGCCAGCCGGCCCGACATCCTGCTGACCACCCCGGAATCGCTGGAAGCGATGCTGGTCAGCGCCAACGTAGACCACCGGTCGTTCTTCGCCGGGGTGCGGGCCGTCGTCGTCGACGAGGTGCATGCCTTCGCCGACGACGACCGTGGCTGGCATCTGCTGGCCGTCCTGGAACGGCTCACCCACCTGATCGGCCGACCGCTGCAACGGATCGGGCTGTCGGCCACCGTCGGCAACCCGGACGCCCTGCTGACCTGGCTGCAGGGCTCCGGCGCGGCCAGCCGCCCGAGCCGGGTCGTCGCCCCCGACACCGCTTCCGCCCCGGCTGCCGCTTCCGCCCCGGTCGCGGGGGCAGCCGTCGCGGACCGGGCACCGCCCGGCGACGTCGAGCTTGACTTCGTCGGCTCGCTGTCCAACGCCGCCACCGTGATCGCCGCGCTGCACGCGGGCGAGAAACGGCTGGTCTTCTGCGAATCCCGGCAGACCGTCGAAGAGCTCGGCCAGCTGCTGCGCCAACGCGACATCACCACGTTCCTGTCGCACGCCTCGCTCTCGGCCGACGAACGACGCCGCTCCGAACAGGCGTTCGCCGAGGCCCGGGACTGCGTCATCGTCTCCACCAGCACCCTGGAGCTGGGAATCGACGTCGGTGACCTCGACCGGGTGATCCAGATCGACGCCCCGGCGACCGTCGCGTCGTTTCTGCAGCGACTCGGCCGGACCGGACGCCGCCCCGGTGCCACCCGCAACTGCCTGTTCCTCGCCCGCGACGGCGACGCACTGATCGAAGCGGCCGCGCTGCTGACCCTGTGGGGCCGTGGCTGGGTGGAGCCGGTCGTCCCGCCGCCTGAACCCCGGCACATCGTCGCCCAGCAGATCCTCGCCCTGAGCCTGCAGCAGGGTCAGGTCGGCGACCAGGAGTGCATCGGGTGGTGGAACGGGCTGGCACCGTTCGACGAAAGCGCCCGGCCGATCCTGCGGCACCTGGTGGACAGCGGATACCTCGACACCGACAGCGGCATGCTGTTCATCGGCCCCGAAGCCGAAAAGCGGTTCGGGCACCGGCACTTCATGTCGATGACCGCGGTCTTCACCGGTCCACCCGAGTTCACCGTCCTCTACGGACAATCCGAGCTCGGCCGGATCGACCCGAGCCTGCTCACGGAGGAGGTCCGGGGTGACCGCCGGCTATTGCTCACCGGGCAGAGTTGGCGGGTCACGTACATCGACTGGCGGCGACGGCGCTGCTTCGTCGAACCTGCCGACGGCGGAGGGAAGGCCCGTTGGACGGCTGGCGGCCTCGCCGGGCTGGGCTACGAACTGACCCGGGCCATGCGTGACGTCCTGCTCGGCACCGATCCACCGGTACGGCTCACCCGCCGCGCGGTCGACCGGCTGCACCGCGTACGCGACGAGCGCTCCTCGCTGGTGCACCCCGGTGGCAACGTCATCCTGCGTGACCGCTCCGGCGACCTGCGCTGGTGGACCTGGGCCGGATACCGGGCCAACGCCACCCTCGCCGCGACCCTCAGCGAAGTGGTCGACCCGGTGCAGCGCTTCGACGACTGCCAGATCCGGCTGCGCGCCGACCTGACCCCCGCCGACTGGTGTTCCCTCACCGCAGACGCCACCGAACGGATCTGTTTGCCCGACGTCGACGAGAAGGCTTTGGCCGGGCTCAAGTTCAGCGCCGCCCTGCCGGCGCGGCTCGCGACGGCCACCCTCGCCGCCCGACTGGCCGACCCGGTTGCCGCCCTGGCCGTCCTTCGCCAGAGCACCCGTTTCATATCGATCTAGGACGGTATGTCTCCTAATCCGTCGACGGTGGCCTGGCGGAGCAGGGCGCTGTTAGTGGTGCCGAGGAACGCGTACGACGTCGCGTCGAAGACGAGGGTCGTCCCGTCGGCCAGGCCGACCCCCACCCCGGGGCGGTTGGCAAGGTCCCGCACCTGCTGCCGGACGGTCACCCCCGGCAGCGAAGCCAACGCGGCGAACAGGGCGCTCCGCTGACCCGAGGTGAGATACCGACCGCCGACCAGCAGCTCACCGGCCCGCTGCAAGACGAGCGCATCGGCGACGCCGCCACCGGGGGCGGCAACGGACGCCACCTTCGGCCCCGCCGCCGAGGACACACCGGCTCGGAGCCAGTCGAGCACCGCCGCCGGGCTGTCCGGCATGCCGGCGTCGAAGCCCGGCTGCGGCGTACACGGTCGGCCCGACACCGCGTCGGCCGACAAAACGGCGGGGCAGGCCGGCAGCACCAGCTCGTCGGATGCGGCCCGGTCCTGCCGGTACGGCCGGTCGCGGACCAGCCCGTCCCGGGTGCCGTCCGCCGACAGCCAGGTCTGCCGCAACACCCGAGGCCCCTGAGCGGTGCTGAAGCCGCCGTCCGGCTGCTGCACCTGGTTGATCGGGCTCGCCACCGTCTCGGTGAACACGAACTGCCCGGCTCGTGGGACGGGCAGGTCCGCCTCGTGCGCCACAAACGCGGCGGTACGCAGGATGTCGGCTGCCTCGGCCGTACCCGGTGGCGGTGCCGATCCGCCAGCCGGCCAGCCACCCCGTACCAGAGCGCCGACGGTGACCACGACGAGCAACGCCGCCAACGCTCCACCGGCCAGGCCGAGACTCCACCGACGAGCCGACCGTAGGGCCGCGCCGCCGAGCCGCATCATTGTTCGCGCGCCCGGTTCGTCGAGCCGCCTGCTCCGCCGGCATAATCGCTCGGATGACCGATCAGGACCTTCTCGCCCGTGTCCGGGAGCTGCGGGAACGGGGCAGCTCACCCAAGCAGATCGCCAAGGCCCTCGGGATGGCGCCGTCGGCCGTCGCGCCGCTGGTCCGCCAGATCGCGGCGGCCCAGCAGGCACACACCGACCCGGCCGACCGGGCGCTGCTCGGCTGCTGGATCAACCCCGGCTGGAGCGTCGGCCTCGGTCTGGCCGAAGCACCCGACGAGTGGGTGGCCACCGACCCGCAGGCCGGCGTCGAAGTCGGCCCCAGTGGCCTGGTGCACGTGCTCGTCGCCCGCCAGGAGCGCGCCAGCCGGGCCACCGTCTGCGGCTTCCTGATCGACGTCTACTGCCTCGGCGTCAAGAACGCCATCGGCCCGCTGCCGATGAGCGTCGGCGCCATCGACGACTTCCGCCGCGAGTTCTTCGGCACCCTGGACGTGTCTCCGCTGGTCGCACCGCTGGAGCTGGCCCAGCATCTGGTGCACGGCGCGGTCGCGTACGCCCGGGGTCTGGGTTTCGAACCGCACCCGGACTTCGGCCCGACGGCCGCCTACCTCGGCGCACCGGCCACCCCCACGCCGATCCAGTTCGGCCGCGACGGTAAACCGCTCTACATCTCCGGCCCGTACGACGACCCCCGCGCGATCATGCGGACCCTGGAGTCGACGGTCGGTGCCAGTAACTTCGACGTCGTCACCCACGTGTGACGCTGCCGAAAGACGACCTCGTGTCACGGCCAGAGAGCCTAGGCCAGATGCGACGGCTGGTCAGCCGATCACGTCAGCCGCCGGTGCCGCAGTCGGTGACCGGTTGCGTGGACTGGGCCGTGGCGATGATGGTCGGGTCGCGTTCGGCGGGTGCCGTTGCGCCGAAGGGTCCGACCGGCGGCAACCTGGTGTCAGGGTGCGGCTACCGGGCGGTGGTCGGCGTTCGGAGGCTGCCCGGCGGGGGCGTACCGGCGGGCCAGGGTCGTGAATGCGGCGGCCAGCTCCGGCGGGCCGACGACCTCGATGCCGGCGTCGAACATGCCAACGGCGCTCGCCAGACCCACCCACGACCAGGAGCCCAGGGTCAGCCGGCAGCGGCGTGGACCGATCTCCTCGACGACGCCGCCGTAGACGTACCGGGCGACCTCGGCGGCTGGCAGGTCCAGGATCACCTGGCCCCGGCAGGGCCAGGCACCTGAGCTCGCCGAGCCGTCGGAGCCGGCTGAGCCCGCCGAGCCGGCCGCACCGCTTGTGCCGTCCGCGCCCCGGAACCTGGCCATGACGAACGCGGCGACGCTGTCCGCCGGCAGCTCGCGCGGGGTGAAGCGCGGCCCGGTCGGGGTGCGCGGGGTGATCCGGTCGGCCCGGAAGATCCGCCAGTCGTCGCGGTCGAGATCCCAGCCGACCAGGTACCAGCGTCCCCGCCAGGTGACCAGGTGGTGCGGCTCGACCCGGCGGGGGATGGGCGCTGATCGGAAGTCGAAGCGCAGCACCTCACGGGCCCGTACGGCGTCGCTCACCGCCAGCAGCGTCGCGCTGTCGACCGGCTGCGCGGCGGCCGGCTCGACGGTCGGCCCGGTCGTGACGGCCCCGATCGCCTCGATGGCCGCTACGGCGTCGATCCGGTGGCGCAGCCGCTGCGGCATGACCTGCCGGACGGTGTGCAGCGCCCGCGTCGCTGCCTCCCCGATGCCGGCACCGCTGGCGGTGGCGGTCCGCAGCGCGATGGCGAGCGCGACCGCCTGCTCGTCGTCGAACAGCAGCGGCGGCAGCCGGGCGCCGGCGTCCAGCCGGTAGCCGCCGGCCGGTCCCTTGACCGCCGTGATCGGGTAGCCGAGATCGCGCAGCCGGTCGACGTCGCGCCGGACGGTCCGCGCGCTGACTGCCAGCCGCTCGGCGAGCAGCCCGCCCGGCCACTCGCGGCGGGCCTGCAGCAGCGACAGCAGCATCAGCAGCCGCTCCGAGGTTTTCGGCATGCTTCTCATTCTGACCGTAGTAGCGGACACAACCTGGCCGCTACCGCTGCGAATGTTGCCCCCTGCGCCCGACACCCGTCGGGCCTGAACCACACAGCAAGAGGCCGACCTTGTCGATCACCACCACCACCTCAACTTCCGCGGCGAGGCGCGCGTACGCGGCGAAACGGTCGAGGAGGTCACCGGCTACTGGGACAAGGTCGTCGACGTCGCTGCCCCGTACAACGGGTAGTCGGGAGCGCGACCGATGACGGTGCTCGACACCCGGGCGCTCAACCGCGCGACGCTGGCCCGGCAGTTGCTGCTTGACCGCGCCGACCTGCCGGCGTACGACGCCGTCGCCCATCTCGGCGGCCTGCAGGCGCAGGAGCCGCAGGAGCCGTTCGTCGGGCTGTGGAGCCGGCTGCGCGGCTTCGACCCGGCTGACCTGTCGGACCTGCTGCTGCGCCGCGCGGTGGTCCGGACCCATCTGATGCGCCGCACCGTCCATCTGCTGACCGCCGCCGACGCGGTGGCCTGGCGTCCCCGCCACGACGCCATGCTGCGGCAACGGGTGCTCGGGGCGTACCGCCGGGAGCTCGCTGGGGTCGACCTCGACGCGCTCGCGGCGGCCGGCCGGGCGGTGCTGGCCGACGGCGAACCCCGGACGATGACCGGCCTGGCCCGCGCCCTGCCCGACCCGTGGCGGCAGCGCGACCCGAGAGCGCTGGGGGAGGCGCTGGTCGCGGCGCTGATCCCGATGGTGCAGCTGCCGCCGCGCGGGCTGTGGCGTACTGCCGGCGGGGCACGCTACCGGCCGCTGGCGGAGTGGGCGGGCCAGCAGCCGGACCAGCTGACCGGCGCAGCCGGGACCGACCCGGCCGAAGCTAGCACCGACCCGGCCGTAGCCGGCACCGACCCGGTCGGCCAGACGCTGGTACGGCGTTACCTGGCGGCGTACGGGCCGGCCGCCAGCTCCGACCTGCGTGCCTGGTGCGGCCTGGCCGGGCTGCCGGCCGCCGTGGCGGCGGTCCGCGACGAACTGGTCGTCTTCCGCGACCAGCGCGGCCGGCAACTGCTCGATCTGCCCGACGCGCCGCGCCCCGACCCGGACACCCCGGCCCCGGTGCGGTTCCTGCCGGCGTTCGACAACGCGATCCTCGGCTACGACGACCGCAGCCGGATCATCGACGACGCCCACCGAGGGCTGTCCGTCGCCGGGGCACGCGTGGTGCTGGTCGACGGCCGGGTGGCCGCCACCTGGACCGTCGACGCCGGCACCGTCACCGTGACCGGGCTGTGTGGCCTCACCCGCGCCGAGCGTGCCGCCGTGGCCGAGGAAGGGGAGCGCGTGGTGGCGTTCCTTACTGACGGCGACAGCCACCGGGTACGACTCACCAACGGCTGAGGGCAGGCCGGTCAGCTCAGGTTTCGCCGCCGCCGATCCGGGCACACCCGGCACCAGGGACGGGAGGGGTGACGACATGGGGCGACGAGACGGCAGCGCCGACCAGGGCCGGGACCAGTTCTCCGAGCGTGATCGCGGGCAGGCGTTCGTCGACGACCTGGAGCAGCGGTCGGCGTACCGTCAGGAGATCCTGGACGACGTCGTCGCGCCGCCGAACGACCCGGTCCGGGAGGTGAAGGAGCGCGACCTTGACGACCCGGCCGACGTACCGATCCCGGCCGAGACGCTGCGCGACGGCGGCCCGACCCGCTCCGGTGGCGGCCTGACCACCACCGGTGGTACCGCCGGCCCGGCCAGCACCCGCCGCGCCACCGGCCCCGGTCGGGCCAAAGAGCCCGGCCGGGGGAAGAAGAGCCGCGGTCGGGGCAAGGTGGCGCCGACCACGACCGGTGACGCCACCAGCGGCGGCATGGGTACGCCGGCCGGCGGCACGACCAGCGACGCCACCACCCGCGAGGCGTAGCCCGCCGCCACCCGTGAGTAACCGCCCTGCGGGGTGCCGCCGGTCGGGGCAGGATGGGAAGGGTGACTGACGAGGGCATCAGCGACGGTGGGATCAGCGAGGACGGCGTCCGGGACGAGGGCTACCGGATCGAACGCGACACGATGGGCGAGGTGCGCGTCCCCGCCGACGCGCTGTGGCGGGCGCAGACCCAACGAGCGGTGCACAACTTCCCGGTCTCCGGCCGTACGCTCGAATCCGCCCAGATCCGCGCCCTCGCCCAGATCAAAGGTGCCGCCGCGCAGGTCAACGCCGACCTCGGGGTGATCCCGGCCGGCGTCGCCGAGGCGATCGTCACCGCCGCCGCGCACGTCGCCTCCGGCGGCTACGACGACCAGTTCCCGGTGGACGTGTTCCAGACCGGCTCGGGCACCTCGTCGAACATGAACACCAACGAGGTGCTGGCCACCCTGGCCGCCCGCGAACTGGACCACCCCGTCCACCCGAACGATCATGTCAACGCCTCGCAGTCGAGCAACGACGTCTTCCCGACCTCGATCCACCTGGCCGCTTCGCACCAGGTGGTGCACGAGCTGATCCCGGCCCTCGACGAGCTGGCGACCGCGCTGGACGGCAAGGTCGACGAGTTCGCCACCGTGGTCAAGGCCGGGCGTACCCACCTGATGGACGCCACCCCGGTCACCCTCGGCCAGGAGTTCTCCGGCTACGCCGCGCAGGTCCGCTACGGCCAGGAACGGCTGCGTTCGATCCTGCCCCGGCTGGCCGAGTTGCCGCTCGGCGGCACCGCCGTCGGCACCGGGGTGAACACCCCGCCCGGCTTCGCCGCCGCCGTCATCGCCAGGCTGGCCGAGGCGACCGGGCTGCCGTTGACCGAGGCCCGCAACCACTTCGAGGCCCAGGGCGCCCGCGACGCCCTGGTGGAGACGTCCGGGCAGCTGCGCACCATCGCCGTCGGCCTCTACAAGATCGCCAACGACATCCGGTGGATGGGTTCCGGCCCGCGCGCCGGCCTCGGCGAGCTGCGCATCCCCGACCTGCAACCCGGGTCGTCGATCATGCCGGGCAAGGTCAACCCGGTGGTCTGCGAGTCGGTACGCCAGGTCTGCGCCCAGGTGATCGGCAACGACGCGACGATCGCGTTCGCCGGCAGCCAGGGCGACTTCGAGCTGAACGTGATGCTGCCGGTGATGGGCAGCAACCTGCTCGAAGCGGTCCGGCTGCTGGCCGCCGCCAGCCGACTGCTGGCCCAGCGCTGCGTTGCCGACCTCGCCGCCGACCCGGAGACCTGTCTGGCGTACGCCGAAGGGTCGCCGTCGATCGTCACCCCGCTCAACCGCCACCTCGGCTACGACGAGGCCGCCTCGATCGCCAAGCAGGCGCTCGCCGAGAACAAGTCGATCCGCGCGGTGGTGCTGGAACGCGGCCACGTCGACGCCGGCACGCTGACCGCCGCCGAGCTGGACGCGGCGCTGGACGTTCTGCGGATGACGCGGCCAAGCTGAGTCGGCATACCCTGGTGGGGTGATTACCACCGTGGTGTTCGACGTCGACGAGACCCTCGTCGACCTGCGGCCCGCGGTCACCGGCGCGCTGCAGACCGTCCTCACCGAGCTGCGCCGGCTGACCCCGCGCGCCGCCGAGCTGACCCTCGGCGACATGGCCGACGACTGGGCGGCCGCGTTCGCCGCCGACCCGTCCGCGCCGGTGATGCAGATCCGCCGGGGCGCGCTGGCCCGTTCGCTGGACCGGGTCGGCCTGCCCGAGCAGCTGGACCGAATCACCGGGATCTTCTTCGAGCGCCGGTTCGCGCTCAGCCGGCCGTACGCCGACACGCTGCCCGCCCTGGACCGGCTGCGCCGCCGGTACGCCGTCGGCCTGGCCACCAACGGCAACAGCCGCGCCGACCGGTGCGGGCTGCGCGGCCAGTTCGCCTTCGAGGTGTACGCCCACGTCGACGGCCTGCCGAAAAAGCCGGACCAGCGGTTCTACGACGCCGTACTGACCGCCGCCGGGGTCACCGCCGCCGACCGGGTGGTCTACGTCGGCGACTCGATCCCGCACGACGTGGTCGGCCCCCAGGCGGCCGGGCTGCGGGCCGTCTGGCTGAACCGGCGCGGCGAGTCCTGCCCGCCCGAGGTGTGCCCGGACGCGCAGGTCACCAGCCTGGCGCAGCTGCCCGACGCCCTCGCCGACCTGTTCTGAACCCGACTGCGCTGCTGCACAGCAAAGCGGTCACAGCTCGCCGGCGAGCAGCTGGGACACCGCCTCGGCGGTCGCCTGCACCTGCACGCTGATCGCAGACACGTCCAGGGCGCCCATCGCCACCACCCCGACGCTGGCCTCCATGCCGGGCACGCCGAGCACCGGGGCGGCGACCCCGTACGCGCCGGGCTGCAACTCGCCGCTGCTGGTCACCGGTCCGGGCGTACCGTCGCGGCCGGCCAGGATCGCCCGGCCGGCGGCCCCGCGACCGACCGGGTGCCGCGACCCGGCCCGGTACGCCACGTGGAACGCCGTCCAGCTCGGCTCGACGACGGTCAGCGCCACCGCCTCGGCACCATCGGCGACGGTCAGGTGGGCGGTGGCACCGGAGGACTCGGCGAGCCGGCGCAGCGCCGGCAGCGCGGCATCGGCCAGCAGCGGCTGTGCCCGCCGGGCCAGCTGCAGCAGCCCGGCACCGAGCCGCAGCCGACCGGCGGTGTCGCGGCGCAGCATGCCGTGCGCGGCCAAGGTGGTGGCCAGCCGGTAGACGGCGGCCCGGCCGATACCGAGCCGGCCGGCGGCCTCGGTGACGGTGATCCCGCCGGTCGCCTCGGCGACCAGGCCCAGCAGGCGCAGCCCCCGATCCAGGGTCTGCGCCGTCTCCGCCCCTCGCGCGTGCACACCGACAGAGTACGGACGGGTGCCAGTCGGTACCCTCGTAGCGTGACGCTCCGTTTGTACGACACCGCGACCAGGTCCGTGCGGGACTTCGTGCCCCGCCAGCCCGGCGAGGTCAGCGTCTACCTGTGTGGGGTCACCGTCCAGTCCGCCCCGCACATCGGTCACCTTCGCTCCGGCGTCAACTATGACGTGCTCCGCCGCTGGCTGACCCACCAGGGGCTGCGGGTCACCTTCATCCGCAACATCACCGACGTCGACGACAAGGTGCTGGACAAGGCGGCCGCCGCCGGTCAGCCGTTCTGGTCGATCGCGTACGCCAACGAGCAGGTGCTGGTTGCCGAGTACCGCAGCCTGAACGTGCTGCCGCCGACGTACGAGCCGCGCGCCACCGGGCACATTCCGGAGATGCACCAGCTGATCGAGCGGCTGATCGAGCGCGGCCACGCCTACCCGGCCGGCGACGGCAGCGGCGACGTCTACTTCGACGTCGCCTCGTACGCCGACTACGGCGCGCTGTCCGGGCAGCGCCCCGACGCGATGCAGCCGGCCGGCGACGGCGCCGATCGGGCCAAACGCGACCCGCGTGACTTCGCACTGTGGAAGGGCGTCAAGCCGGGGGAGCCCGCCGACGCGGCCTGGCGCTCGCCGTGGGGTCCGGGCCGGCCCGGCTGGCACATCGAGTGCTCGGCGATGTGCTGGCGTTACCTCGGCCCCGAGTTCGACATCCACGGCGGCGGGCTGGATCTGACCTTCCCGCACCACGAGAACGAGGTCGCCCAGTCCAAGGCGGCCGGGTTGCCGTTCGCCCGCTACTGGGTGCACCACGGGCTGTTGAACCTGGGTGCCGCGAAGATGAGCAAGTCACTGGGCAACGTCATCGACCTCGATCACGTCGCCCGGCTCGGGGTGCGTCCGGTCGAGCTGCGCTACTACCTGACTGCGGCGCACTACCGGTCCCGCATCGACTACTCCGACGACGTCCTACTGGAGAGTGCCACCGCGTACCGGCGGATCGAGGGGTTCGTCCGGCGGGCGGCGGAGCAGGTCGGCGCGGTCGCCGCCACCGACATGCCGGCGGAATTCGCCGCCGCGATGGATGACGACCTGAACACGTCGGCCGCCTTCGCCGTGCTGCACGACGAGATCCGCGACGGCAACAACCTGCTGGCCGGCGGTGATGATGACGCGGTCCGGGCCAGCCTGGGCCGGGTCCGCGCCATGCTCGTCGTGCTCGGCCTCGATCCGCTCGACCCGGCGTGGGGCGACGCCGCCCCGCGCGACGAGCTGCGTGGCGCGGTCGACGCGCTGATCGCCCTCGCCCTCGACCAGCGGGCGCAGGCCCGCGCCCGGCGCGACTGGGCCGCCGCCGACGCGGTGCGTGACCAGCTCAAGCAGGCCGGCGTCACGGTCGAGGACACCCCGCACGGCCCCCGTTGGACCATTGGAGAGCAGACCTGATGCCCGGCAACTCGCAACGACGTGGCCGGCGGGTCACCCCCAAGAAGGGCACCACCCAGGGCTCCGGCGGCAAGAACCGGTCCAGCCTGGCCGGCAAGGGCCGCACCCTGCCGGCCGATGAACGGCCGTGGCACAAGGGCTACTCCGGCACCGAGAAGCTGCCGAACAAGACGGCCTGGAAGCAGGAGAAGGAACGCCGGGCGGCGGCCGCCGAGGGGCGCACCCCGAAGATCGGCGTACCCGGGACGAAGGACACCACCTGGGGCGGCGGTGGCCGCAGCCGGGGCGGTCCGGCCACCGGCCGGCTGGCCCGGGGCGGTGCCCGGTCCGGGCCGCGGGTCTCCCCGGGCCGCAAGGCGCACCCGCCGAAGGACGCCCCGGAGCTGCTGGTCGGCCGCAACCCGGTGGTCGAGGCACTGCGCGCCAACGTGCCGGCGACCGCGCTCTACCTCGCCCAGGGCATCGACGTCGACGACCGGGTGACCGAGCTGGTACGGACCGCCGGTGACCGGGGCATCGCGATCCTGGAGATCACCCGGGCCGAGCTGGACCGGATGACCGGCGGTGTGCTGCACCAGGGCGTCGGGCTGCAGGTGCCGGCGTACGCGTACGAGCCGTTCGAGGACCTGCTGGCCGCCGCCGCCGAGCAGCCGGAGCCGCTGCTGGTCGCCCTGGACGGAGTGACCGATCCGCGCAACCTCGGCGCGGTGGTGCGCTCGGCGGCCGCGTTTGGCGCGCACGGCGTGTTCGTGCCGGAGCGGCGGGCCGCCGGGATGACCGCCACCGCGTGGCGGACCAGTGCCGGTGCCGCCGCCCGGACCCCGGTCAGCCAGGTGGTCAACATGACCCGGGCAGTGAAGAAGTGCCAGGCCGAGGGGTTCACCGTGGTCGGCCTGGACGCCGACGGCGAGACCGACCTGTACGACCTGGAGGCCGCGGTCGGTCCGCTGGTCGTGGTGGTCGGTTCCGAGGGCCGGGGGCTGTCCCGGCTCGTCGGCGAGACCTGCGACCTGCGGGTACGCATCCCGATGCACTCCGACGTCGAGTCGCTCAACGCCAGCGTGGCCGCCGCGGTCACCCTCGCCGAGGTCGCCCGCCGCCGTCTGGTCGGCTGACCGGCCGATCGCTGATCAGCGGGTCAGTCACCCGTAGCATGCCCGGGGTCGGTGTCGGGCGGGTTCGGGGTGCGGCGGAGGAACAGCTGATGACAGGGCAGGACGGGGGCTTCGCCCTCGGTGTCGACCTGGGCACCTCCAACACGGTCGCGGTGCTGCGCTGGCCGGACGGGCGGACCCGACCGCTGCTCTTCGACGGCGTGCCGGTCCTGCCGTCCGGGGTGTTCCTCGGCGACCGGCTGTACGTCGGCCGGGACGCGTCTCGGCTCGCCCAGGCCGACCCGGCCCGGTTCGAGCCGAACCCGAAACGCCGGGTCGACGAGCCGACGGTGCTGCTCGGCGACCATGACGTGCCCACCGCCGACCTGCTGGCAGCCGTGCTCGCCGCAGTGGCCCGGTCGGCGGTGGAGGCGGTCGGCTTCCTGCCACCCGCGGCGTTGACCTACCCGGCCGGCTGGGGTGCCCGCCGCCGGGAGGTGTTGGCGCACGCGGTGGCCCGCGCCGGTTGGCCGCCGATGACCTCCGGCGGGCCGGCCACCTCCGGCCCGCCGCCGGTCGGGTCCGGCGCGCCCGGGACCCGGCTGGTGCCGGAGCCGGTCGCGGCGGCCCGCTACTTCGCCGACGTGCTACGCCGACCGGTGCCGGTCGGGCAGGCCCTCGCCGTGTTCGACTTCGGCGGCGGCACCCTCGACATCGCCGTGGTACGCAACGACGGAGTCGACCCGCACGGGCGGGCCCGGTTCGCGGTGATCGGCTCCGGCGGCCTCACCGAGCTCGGCGGTCTCGACCTGGACGCGGCGCTGGTCGAACAGCTCAGCGCGGTGCTCGATCCGCAGGTACGGCAGCAGCTGGCCGCGCCGGCCACCCCGGCGCAGTGGCGCAACCGTCGGCAGTTCTGGGACGACGTACGCGGGGCGAAGGAGATGCTCTCTCGGGCGTCGTCGGCACCGGTCGCCGTGCCCGGCGTGGACCGGGCGGTGCACCTGACCCGCGACGAGTTGGAGCAGGTCGCCACCCCGCTGATCGGTCGGGGCGTACGGGAGACGGCCCGGGTGATCGCGGCCTGCGGCCTCGGCGTCGGCCAGCTCGCCGGGTTGTTCCTGGTGGGCGGCTCGTCGCGGGTGCCGCTGGTGGCCCGGATGCTGCACAGCGAGCTGGGGATCGCACCGACCGTGCTGGAGCAGCCGGAACTGCCGGTCGCCGAAGGCGCGCTGGCCGACCTGCCTGCGCCGGCATCCGTTCCGGCCGCGCCGTCCGCCGTCGCGTCACCCGTACCGCCGGTTGCAGCCGCACCGCCGGTTGCACCCGCACCATCCCCGGTCTCACCCGCACCGTCCGGCCCTGCGCGGCGGCGTCGGCGGCGGCTGCCGTGGCTGGTCGGCGGCGCCGCCCTGGCTCTGGTCGCGGTGACCGTCGCCAGCGTCGTCTACCTGCTGCGGGATCCGGCCCGGCCGATCGAGTTCCGGGCGTTCAGCCAGGTGGGCAAGGCGATCACGGTGCCCGAGGACGCGGACGCCGGGTTCACCCAACTGGTCGACGGCCAGGCGTACGGCGGCTACGTCCGAGACGACGGCCGGCTCGGTGTCGTCGCCGTCGACCCGGCGACCGGCGACAAGCGGTGGGACGAGGCGACGACCGTGCGCGCCGACCGGTGGTTCGGCCTGCGGGCCACCCCGGACGCGGTGATCGCCGTCGCCGACGCCTACAGCAGCGCCACCCGGCCGGTCGCGGTGCTCGACCCGACCGACGGCCGGCAGCTGTGGGATTTCGAGATCCTCGGCAAGGACCAGTTGTTCGTCTTCGACGACATCCTCGTCTGGTCCGACGTGGAAGGTGCCCGGCTGGTCGGGCTGGACCTGCGGGACGGCACCGAACGCTGGGCGTACGACAACCCGGCAGACCAGTACGACGCCACCGACACCGCCGTCTACCCGGCGGTGAGCGCCGCCGACCTGACCGGCCCGGCCGGCTTCGACGGCGCCCCCACCACGCCCGACCTGGCCGACGACCGACGGATCGTGCAGCTCACCTCGACCCGGCACGCCCGGGTGTTCGACGCGGGCTCCGGCGAACTGCTCGGCGACCGGTCGAACGTGGCCGCGCCGACCGACCCAGCGCTGGTCTACGCGGGCCGGTTGGTGATCGCGCCGTCGGACAGCAGCGGGTACCGGCTGGCGTCCTACGACCTGTCAGTCTCCGGCGAGCCGGTGAATCTCTACACTCCGGCCGACGACCAGCGGCGGCTGCAGAGCCTCACGCCATGCGGTGGTACCCGGATCTGCCTGCTGGAATCGACCGGCTACGGCAGCGACACGAACGAACTCGTGGTGATCGACCCGGCCGAGGACGGCGTGCAGTGGCGGGTGCCGGCCGCCGACTTCGAGGTGGTCGTGCCGGTCGGCGACCAGATCCTGCTGCGCCGTACGACGACTCCCTACCTGTCGCTGCTGCTCGACTCCGACGGCGAGGAACTGCTGAGCCGCGACGGGGTGGCGGTCCGGATCGACCGGGCGAACCTGCTGTGGTTCCTGGACGACCCGGGCAGCTACCCGGAGGACGCCAGCGTCGCCGGCGTACCGGCTGCCGCACCGGCCGACCGGCTCGAACTCGGCGTACTGCAGGGCGTGCGTACCGTGGCCTGCTCGTGGGACCGTAGGGTGATCTTCTGCCCGACCGCTGACGGGTTCGTGACGCACCGGTTCACCGCCGGTTGAACCGGCGCAGCACGGTGTGCAGGGCGAACAGGGTGTAGCCGAGCAGGATCGGCGCGAGGATCGGCATGACCAGCACGGTCAGTACGGCGGCGAGACCGACCACCCCGGCGGCGGCCGGCACCGCCAGCGGTCGCCGTTCGGCGATCCGCCAGCTGGCCCGCACCGCCGCCCGCCAGCCACCGGCGCCCCGGCCGATCTCGACCACGACGAGGCCGGCGAAGCCGGCCACCAGCGCGGCAAGCAGCACGGTGCCGACCAGCATCGCCGTGCCGCCGGGCACCACCTCGGCCGAGATCAGCACGGCGTTGCCGGCGAGCAGGAGCGTGCCGACCACGGCGACCACGGTGGCGACGGCTCCGGGCAGCAGCCCGCGCCAGAATCGCCCGGCCAGGTCCCGCAGATCCGGCCAGTGGCCGTCGACCGTCCACTGGTGGATCGCGGCGCTGGCGGTGGCCAGCGCCGCGCCGGCGGTCAGTACGGCCGCCGACGCGAGCGCGGTGACGATGCCGAGCAGCGCCAGGTCGGTGGCGGCCCGCAGAGTGTCGCGCCAGTCGGCACGGGCCGGTGCCGGGTTGTCCGGCCACTCTGCGGGAGCCATCGACGTCACCCCTTGAGACCGCTGGTGTTGATGCCCTGTACCAGCATCTTCTGGAACGCCAGGAAGAAGAGGAAGACCGGCAGCAGCGACAGTACCGACATGGCGAACATCGGGCCGAGCGAGGTCTGCCCGGTGGAGTCGATGAACAGCCGCAGCCCGATCGGCACCGTGTAGCTCTCCACACTCGGCAGGTAGATCAGCTGGGTCAGGAAGTCGTTCCAGGTCCAGATGAACGAGAAGATCGCCGTGGTGACCAGCGCCGGCCGGGCCAGCGGCACGATGACGTACCGGAACACCCCGAACGGCGAACACCCGTCGATCTTGGCCGCGTCGTCCAGCTCCCGGGGGATGCCCCGCATGAACTGCACCATCAGGAACACGAAGAACGCCTCGGTGGCCAGCAGCTTCGGCACGATCAACGGCAGCGGGGTGTCGATCCAGCCGAACGAGTTGAACATGATGTACTGCGGCACGATCAGCACGTGGCTGGGCAGCAGCAGCGTACCGATCATGATGGCGAACCAGAACCTGCGGGCCCGGAACCGCAGCCGGGCGAAGGCGTACGCCGCCAGCAGGCAGGAGACCGCGTTGGCGACCACGGTCGCCATCGAGATCACCGTGCTGTTCCAGAAGAACCGGCCGAACGAGATGTTGCTCAGGTAGTTCCAGCCGTCCGGGTAGTTCGCCCAGGTCGGGTCCTGCGGGATGACCGACAGGTTGCTGGCCACCTCGGTCGGTGACTTGAGTGACGAGCCCAGCACCCAGATCAGCGGGTAGAGGACCACGACCAGGATGGCGACCAGCACCGCCACCCGGGCGACGCCTCGGGCGGTGCCGCCGGCGGCCCGGCGGCGTGCGGCGCTGCCGCCGTCCGCCGTCGACATCGGAGCAGCTTCGGTAGCCATCAGTCGTTGTCTCCGTCCGAGTAGTGCACCCAGAACCGGCCGGTGCTGAAGAACAGCACCGTGATCAGGCCGATCGCGATCAGGAAGACCCAGGCCAGCGCGGACGCGTATCCCATCTGGAACTCGGTGAAGCCCTTGGTGTAGAGGTACAGCGTGTAGAGCATGGTCGAGTCGACCGGGCCGCCGGTGCCGTTGCTGATCACGAACGCGGCGGTGAAGCCCTGGAACCCGTTGATCGTCTCCAGCACCAGGTTGAAGAAGATCACCGGGGAGAGCATCGGCAGTGTCACGTTGAAGAACTGCCGGATCTTGCCGGCGCCGTCGACCGAGGCCGCCTCGTACAGCTCGGTCGGCACCTGCTTGAGCCCGGCCAGGAAGATCACCATCGGCGCGCCGAACTGCCAGATGGCCAGCACCATCAGGGTCTCCAACGCCCAGTCCGGGTCGTTGACCCACGGCTGTCCGGGGATGCCGAACAGCCCGAGGAAGTCGTTGAACGCGCCGTCGCCGCTGAACATCGCCCGCCAGATCAACGCCAGCGCCACGCTGCCGCCGAGCAGCGACGGCAGGTAGAACAGGCTGCGGAACAGCCCCACCCCGCGGGACTCCCGGTTGAGCAGCAGCGCGACGCCGAGGGCTGCGGCCAACTTCAGCGGTACGGCGACGAACGCGAAGATCAGCGTGACCTGCACTGAGTGGCGGAACGTCTGGTCGTTGACGAACAGGTCCCAGTAGTTCTCAAAGCCCACCCACTCGACGAACTCCCAGGACGACAGGATGTCGTAGTTGGTGAAACTGAGGTAGAGCGAGAAGAGCATGGGGAAGGCGGTGATCGCCATCAGCCCCAGCAGCCAAGGGGAGAGGAAGACGTACCCGGCCAGCCCTTCGCCGTGCCGCCGGCTGCCGCCCTTGGCGCTGCCCCGCCGCTTGTTCGTGTCCGCCGGGGCAGTGTTGGTACTCGTGGCCGGGACGGGTTTCGTGGTCAGGGCCACGATCTGGCTCCTTTCTCGGATCACGGGTCGTGGTGCCCACGGCCCGGATTGCGGTCGTGGTGCCCACGGCGTCCGCCGGGGGCACCACGACCGCGCAAGTCCGGCCCGGACCTACTTGAGGGTGGCTTCAGCCTGTCGGAAGAACTCCGCCGCGGCGTCGGCCGGGCTGGCCTGGCCGTAGGTGACGCTCTCGGCGACCGTGGTCAGGGTGGACCGCAGCGGTCCGTGGCCCTGCGGCGGCGGTGCCGGTGCCGGTCCCATCTGCGGGATCAGCGCGTTCTCGAACTCGACCGTCGCGGTCATGTACGGGTCGTCGAGACCCGCCTGGACCGTCTCCCGGTTGTCGATGTTGGATGGCAGGCCCCGGTCGACGCCGAGGATCTGCGCCGCCTCCGGGTCGTTGGCCAGGAAGTCGATGACGTCGGCGACGACCTCCGGATGCTCGGTGGAGCGCGACCCGGCCCAGTACAGCGATGCCCGCGCCCACTGGCCCTTCGGGTCGCCGGGGTAGGCCACCATGCCGAGTTCGCTCTCGGTCGACTTGCCCAGCTCGGAGAGCTGGTTCGACCACATGAATGAGGTGGCGCCCCTGCCGGTCACCACCAGCTGGTCGGAGACGCCGCCGCCGACTGCCTCGTGTACCACGTCGGCCGGTGGGGTGGCCCCGGCCTCCCGGGCGTCCAGCCAGAACTGGAACCACTCGGTGAGGTCGGCCTCGGTGAAAGCGAGCTGCGACCCGTCGTAGAACTCCTTGCCCTGCGAGCGGAGCCACAGCCAGAGCGCCTTGTAGTCGGAGCTCGGATCCATCGCGCCCCAGTAGCCGTCGCCGGCCGCTTCGGTCACCTGAACGCCCCAGGCGATGAACTCGTCGTAGGTCCAGCCGGTTTCCGGCTCCGGCAGGCCTAGCTCAGTGATCTTGGTTTTGTCGTACACCAGGGCCGGGGTGTTCTCGCCGGCGGCGACCGCGACCTGTTTGCCGTCGATCTGCCCGTACTGGGTCAGGCTCTCCGGGTGGTTGCTCAGGTCGATGGCCCCGGATTCCACGAACGGGGTGAGATCCAGGGTGACGTTGCGTCCGGCGTACTCGGCGAGGCCGTTGTCGTCGATCTGGAAGATGTCCGGCGCGTTGCCGCCGGCCGAGATGGTCGCCAGCTTGTCGTAGTAGCCGGTGAACGCCTGCCAGGTCGGGTTGATGGTGACGTTTGGGTTCTTCTCCTCGTACAGGTCGAGGGCCTGCTCGGTGAGCTCGGCACGGGACTCGCCGCCCCACCAGAAGAACTCGATGGTGACCGGCGCGTCCGGGTCGGACGAGCCGCCGTCGTCTCCGCAGGCGGCGGCGCCGAGGACCAGCGGCACGACAGCGGTGGCGGCGATACCGCGCAGCAGGCGGCGCCGGCCGAAGGGGGTACGGTGAGCACGCTGGGCAGGCATGTTCGCCGTCGGTGATGTTGCGGGGTGCATTGCGCTCACTCCTTGGGGTTAGGAGGCGACATCGGCTGGCGCGGCGGTAGCCGCGCCGCCCGGGTCCGCATGACGGTGCGGCCCCGGGCCCGTCGAGTCGCGGATGACCAACTCGGTCTGGAGCGTTACCTGGGCGGTGGTGCGACGGTCGTCGCCATGCTGAAGCAGCATGTCGACGGCCGCCCGACCGGCGGCCGCATTCGGCGTGGCCACCGTCGTCAGTTTGGGTCGGGTGAGCCGGCTCAGCGCGATGTCGTCGATGCCGACCACGCTGATGTCTCGGGGCACCACGACCCCTTGTGCGTCGAGCCCTTCGATCAGGCCGATCGCCATCAGGTCGTTGTAGGCGAGCACAGCGGTCACCTCTGCCCGGCGGACCTGTTCCGCCGCGGCGATGCCGCCGCCCTCGGTGGGCGGGTTGGGGCCGATCACGGTCAACGTGACGTCCGCCGAACGGGCCGCCGAGGTGGCGGTCCGCCGGATCTCCCGATTGGTCCACGATCCGCGCGGCCCGCCGAGCAGCGCGATCCGCCGGTGGCCGAGGCCGATCAGGTGCTCGACGGCGAGCCGGGCACCCTGGCCGACGTCGATCACCACATTCGGCAGGCCGGTCACCTGCCGGTTGATCACCACCAGCGGCACGTCCCGGCTGAGCTGCTCGATCAGACTGTTGCTCATCCGAGGGCTGCACAGCAGCACCCCGTCGACCTGCTTGGCGAGGGCGTGGACCAGCTCCTCCTCGACCGCCGGATCCTCGTTCGTGTCGGTGACGAAGATGTGGTAGTCGCGGTGCCGGGCCTGGCTCTCCGCCGCCTTGATCAGCGGCGGGAAGAACGGGTTGGCGATGTCGGCGACGATCAGGCCGATGTTGTGGGTCCGGCCGGTGATCAACGCGCGGGCCGCCCGGTTAGGGCGGTAGCCGAGATGCTCCGCGCAGGCCAGCACCCGGCTGCGGGTCTCCGGGTTGACCAGGTGCGGCGCCGAGAACGTGCGGGACACGGTGGAGATGTGCACTCCGCAGGCCCGTGCGACGTCTCGAATGGTGGCTGGCACGCGTCGTCCTTCGTCGATGCGGCCGTCACCCCTGGCGGGGCGGCGACCGGTGTGGCTGGGGTCACGTCGGTTCGCCAATTAATGCAAACGGTTGCTCAGGTGTCAACGGTCTTCGATTGCGAGTTTGTTGCGACCGTGGTCGTACTGGGTGATCAGACCCTCGCGTACTGACATAAAACGGGCCAGATGATCCCTGGGCATTGACGAAGGTGTCCGTCCCGTGGCAACTTCTGCTGCAAACCTTTGCAGCCAAACCCGGAGGCGGAGCAGGATGTCCCCAGAACCCGATCGGCGGCTGCGCTACGCGCTCGTCGGCGCCGGCGCCCGCGCCGAGATGTTCGTCCGGTCCCTGGTCCTCGACTACCGGGACAGCACCGAACTCGTCGCCTTCGCCGACAGCAACCAGGCCCGGATGGACGCGCACAACTCCTGGCTCGAGGAACTCGGCCGCGACGCCGTACCCACCTACCCGGCCAGTGACTTCGTCACCATGCTGAGCAAGGAACGGGTGGACGTCGTCCTGGTCACCACCGTAGACCGGGTGCACGACGAGTACATCGTCGCCGCCCTGGACGCCGGCTGCGACGTGATCACCGAGAAGCCGATGACTGTCGACGTGCCGCGTTGCCAGCGGATCCTCGACGCGGTGGGCCGGACCGGTCGCACCGTCCGGGTCGCCTTCAACTACCGGTACAACCCGCTGCACGAACGGGTCCGGCAGGTGCTCGCCGACGGCGAGATCGGCGAGATCGGCTCGGTGCACTTCGAATGGCTGCTCGACGTACGCCACGGCGCCGACTATTTCCGCCGCTGGCACCGCGACAAGGCCAACTCCGGCGGCCTGATGGTGCACAAGGCCAGCCACCACTTCGACCTGGTCAACTGGTGGCTGGACGCGGTCCCGGTGCAGGTCTATGCGGCCGGCCGGCTGTTCTTCTACGGCGAGTCCGGCCGCCGGCACGGCTACGCCCGCGACTACGACCGGGCGCACGGCGAGGTTGCCGCCGCCGGTGACCCGTTCGCCCTGCAGATGGCCGCGCACCCCCGGCTGCGCGCGCTTTACCTGGAGGCCGAGGCCGAGGACGGCTACCGCCGCGACCAGAACGTCTTCGCCCCCGGGGTGACCATCGAGGACGACATGTCGGTGCTGGCCAGCTACTCCACCGGGGCCACGATGACGTACCACCTCACCGCGTACGCCCCCTGGGAGGGCTACCGGGTGATGTTCAATGGCAGCAGGGGTCGGCTCGAGTTGGAGGTGGTGGAGAGCGACTTCGTCAGTCCGTACGCCGCCGGCGAACTCAAGGGCGCCGCGCTGCACGGCGTCCAGGCCGCGGTCGAGGAGGGCTGGGCCAAGCTGACCGTCCGACCGTTCTGGGAGCAGCCCCGGCAGGTGCCCGTCGCCGGCTACACCCGGTCCGGGCACGGCGGCGCGGACGCCAAGATGACCGCTGTGCTGTTCGGCGGCGAGACCGACCCGATGGGCCGGGCCGCCACCGCCCGCGACGGTGCGCTCGCGCTGCTGACCGGGCTGGCCGCCAACCGGTCCTTCGAGACCGGCCAGCCGGTCCGGGTGTCAGACCTGCTCACCGTCGACTGACCGGCGGGTCTGGCCACGGCGTACCGGCCGGCACCGCCCCACCGCACAGCGACGACCCCTGATTTCGTACCCCGAGGAGCCTGCTTCCGTGTCCCCGCAACCCGACCGGTCGGACCAGCTGTTCCCAGCCGAACCCGCCCAGCGGTCCATCGCCCGCGAGCTGTACGCGCACGCCCGGGACCTGCCGGTCATCTCGCCGCACGGCCATGTCGACCCGGCGCTGCTCGCCGACGATGAGCCGTTCCCCGACCCGGCGCGGCTGCTCGTCGTGCCGGACCACTACGTCACGCGGATGCTGCTCAGCCAGGGCATCCCACCCGGCGAGCTCGGCGTACCGACCCGGCCGGGGATCCGGGCCCGGCCGCCGGCCGGCGACGGCGACTACGCCACCGAGACCGACGGCCGGACCATCTGGCGCCGGCTCGCCGCCAACTGGCACCTGTTCCGGGGCACCCCGTCGCGGCTGTGGCTGGAGAAGACGTTCGCCGAAGTGTTCGAGGTGGACGCCGTACTCGGCCCGGACACCGCCGACGACGTCTACGACGCGATCGCGGCGAAGCTGGCCGAACCGGCGTACCGGCCCCGGGCCCTGTTCGAACGGTTCAACATCGAGGTGCTGGCCACCACCGAGTCGCCGCTGGACGACCTGGCCCGGCACGCCAAGCTCGCCGCCGACGGCTGGGGCGGGCCCGGCGGTCGGGTGATCACCACGTTCCGGCCGGACAACGTTGTCGACTTCGAGTTCGACGGCTGGGCGGACAACGTCGCCGCGCTGGGCGCGATCACCGGCTCCGACACCGGCACATACGGCGGCTATCTGGCGGCTCTGCGGGCCCGTCGGCAGGCGTTCATCGCGGCTGGGGCGACCAGCTCCGACCACGGCCACCCGACCGCGCTGACCCTGCGGCTGGACCAGCGGGAGGCCGCCGAGCTGTACGACCGAGGGCTGCGCGGCGAGGCGACGGCGCAGGACGCCGAGGCGTTCCGGGCGCACATGCTGGTCGAGTTCGCCCAGATGTCCATCGAGGATGGACTGGTGATGCAGCTGCACCCCGGCTCGGTGCGCAACCACAACAAGTGGCTGTACGCCACCCACGGCCGCGACGTCGGCGGCGACATCCCGCAGGCCACCGAGTACCTGCACGCGCTGACCGCGCTGCTCGACGCGTACGGCAACGACCCACGGCTACGAATCGTCGTCTACACCCTCGACGAGTACACCTTCACCCGCGAGCTGGCCCCGCTCGCCGGCGGGTACGCCGCCCTCTACCTCGGCGCGCCCTGGTGGTTCCTGGACTCGCCGGAGGTGCTGCGCCGGTTCCGGGAGGCGGTCACCGAGACCGCCGGGTTCTACAACACCGCCGGTTTCGTCGACGACACCCGGGCGTTCTGCTCCATCCCGGCCCGGCACGACGTGGCCCGTCGGGTCGATGCCGCCTTCCTGGCCCGGCTCGTCGCCGAACACCGGCTCGGCCTCGACGAGGCGGCCGAGACCATCGTCGACCTGGCGTACCGGCTGCCCAAGCGGGTCTTCAAGATCGGGGAAAAGCTGCCATGAATGTGACCATCACCGGCGTCGACGTGCACGACGTACGGTTTCCGACCGCCGCGGCCGGCGACGGCTCGGACGCGATCAACCGGGGCGACTACTCGGCCAGCTACGTCGAGCTGCGCACCGACTCGCCGGACGGGGTCTTCGGGGCCGGCTTCACCTTCACCAACGGCCGCGGCAACGAGATCACCTGCGCGGCCGTACGCGCCCTCGCCCACCACGTCACCGGCCGGACCGTCGCCGAGATCGTCGCCGAACCGGTCGCCTTCTGGCGGTCACTCACCGCCGACGTGCAGCTGCGCTGGCTCGGCCCGGAGAAGGGCGTCATTCACATGGCGTGCGGCGCGCTGGTCAACGCCGTCTGGGATCTGCGGGCCAAGCTGGAGGGCAAGCCGCTGTGGCGGCTGCTCGCCGAGATGCCCACCGACGAACTGGTCGCCAATGTCGACTTCCACCACATCAGTGACGCGATCACGCCGGACGAGGCCGCCGCGATCCTGGACAAGGGGCTGGCCGGGCAGGCCGACCGGCTTGCCGAGCTGGAACGTGACGGCTTTCCGTCGTACACCACATCGGTTGGCTGGCTCGGCTACCCCGACGACAAGGTCCGGGCGTTGACCCGGGCGGCGTACGCCGAGGGTTGGCGGGCGATGAAGATGAAGGTCGGCGGCCCGATCGACGACGACATGCGCCGGGCCCGGATCATCCGTGCCGAGATCGGTTCGGACGCGTTGCTGATGATGGACGCCAACCAGGTGTGGGACGTCGACGAGGCGATCGCCAACATGGCCCGGCTGGTCGAGGTCGACCCGTACTGGATCGAGGAGCCGACGCACGCCGACGACGTGCTCGGCCACGCCCGGATCGCCGCCGCCGTCACCGAACTGTCCGACGGCCGGTGCCGGGTCGCCACCGGCGAGGTCGCCGCCAACCGGGTGATCTTCAAGCAGTTGATGCAGGCCGAGGCGATCCGGGTCTGCCAGATCGACTCCTGCCGGATCGCCGGGGTCAACGAGGTGCTGTCGGTGATCCTGATGGCCGCCAAGTTCGGTGTGCCGATCTGCCCGCACGCCGGCGGCGTCGGACTGTGCGAGTACGTGCAGCACCTGGCGATCTTCGACTACCTGCGGGTCGGCACCTCGCTGGACGGCCGGATGGTCGAGTACGTCGACCACCTGCACGAACACTTCGTCGACCCGGTCCGCACCCGGGGCGGCCGCTACCTGGTGCCCGAGCAGCCCGGCTACAGCGCCACCATGAAACCGGCGTCGATCGCCGAGTTCTCCTTCCCGGACGGGCCGGTGTGGCGGTGAACAACGACATCCCGTTGCTCAGTATGGGCACCCTGGGCCGGGTGCCCGCGGACAGCCGACCGCTGGTACGCCCCGGCGACGTCGACGCCGGTATCGTCCACCTGGGCCTCGGTGCCTTCCACCGGGCCCACCAGGCGGTCTACACCGAGCAGGCGGTCGCCGCCGCCGGCGGTGACTGGGGCATCGTCGGTGTCGCGCCACGCAACATCGACGTGGTGCGTCGGCTCACCGACCAGGACTGCCTGTTCAGCGTCACCACGCTGTCCACCGCCGCGGCCCGGACCCGGGTGGTCGGCGGGCTCGCCGGGGTCCGGCACGCCGCCAGCGACCCGGCGGCGGTGGTGGCGCTGCTGGCCGACCCGGCGATCCGGGTGGTCACGCTGACCGTGACCGAGAAGGCGTACCAGTTGGATCCGGTCACCGGGCGGCTGCGGCCGGACGAGGCGGTCGCCGCCGACCTGACCACCGACCGGCCGCCGGTGACCGTTCCGGGCCTGCTGCTGCGCGGGCTGGCGGCCCGCGCCGCCGCCGACGCCGGCCCGCTCGCCCTGGTCAGCTGCGACAATCTGCCGTCGAACGGGCGCCGGCTGCGTGGTCTGGTCAGCGAGGCTCTGGCGTACGCGAAGGTGCCCGACGAAAGCGCCGACTGGGTGCACGCCAACGTCACCTTCCCCGGCACCATGGTCGACCGGATCGTGCCGGCCGCCACTGCGCAGACCCTGGCCACTGCCCGGTCCGCGCTCGGCGTCAGCGACCTGGCGGCGATCGCCGGGGAGCCGTACTCGCAGTGGGTGGTCGAGGACGACTTCCCCGGCGGCCGGCCGGCCTGGCAGACCGCCGGGGCGGTGCTGACCGGCGACGCCGGCCCGTGGGAGCGGCTCAAGCTGCGCGGGCTCAACGGGGTGCACTCGGCCATCGCCTACCTCGGGGCGCTGGCCGGGTACGACACCATCGCCGAGGCGCTGGTCGGTATCCCCGGCCTGCCCGAGGTGCTGCGCCGGCTGATCGCCGAGGACGTGGCGACCAGCTTCACCCCGCCGGACGGGGTTTCGGTTGTCGGTTACGGCGAGTCGGTGCTGGAGCGGTTCGCCAACCCGGCGATCCGGCACCGCACCATCCAGGTGGCGATGGACGGCTCGCAGAAACTGCCGCAGCGGGTGCTGCACACCATCGCCGAGCGGCGTGCGACAGGGGACCGGCCGTACTGGTCTGCGCTGGTGGTCGCCGCCTGGATGCGGTTCGTGCAGGGGCGGGCCGACGATGGGGCCGAGCTGCCGCTGGACGATCCACTTGCCGGGCGGATCCGGGCGGCGCTGGCTGAATCCGGTGCCACCCCGGCGGGCGTGGTCGCCACGCTGCTCGGGCTCACCGAGGTGTTCCCGGCGGAGCTGGCGGCCGACCCGGAGGTCCAGGAAATGATCACGACCTGGCTGACCACGCTGGACCAGCATGGGGTGGTCGGCGCGCTGACCGGCGCGGTCGGCTGACGGCGGCCGTCGACAGGTGGAGGTTCCCGACGTGACGAGCAACCCGCCCCGGGTGGCCCTGATCGGCGCCAACGGGCATGGCATGTGGCACCGGCGGCAGATCGCCCCGCTGCACGCCGCTGGTGAACTGCGCCTGGTCGGCCTGGTTGACGTACGGCCGGTCGAGCCGGCACCCTACGCCCCGGTCCCGGACGGGGTGCAGGTCGACACCGACCACCGGCGGATTCTGGCGGACACCCGGCCGGACGTGGTGGTGATCTGTACGCCGCCGCACACCCATCTGCCGATCGCCCTGGACGCCCTGACCGCCGGCGCGGACCTGCTGCTGGAGAAGCCGCCGGTGCTGTCGCTGGACGAGCACCGGCGGCTGACCGCTGCCCTGGCCCGGCACGGCCGGGCCTGTCAGGTCGGTTTCCAGGCGCTCGGATCGGCGGCGCTGGCTGAGCTGATTGCAACGGCCACCGGCGGTCGGCTCGGCTCGGTCACCGGGATCTCGACGGTCGCGTCCTGGCAGCGCGATGACGCGTACTACCGGCGGTCGCCGTGGGCCGGGCGGCGTACGGTCGACGGCCGCCCGTCGTTGGACGGTGCGCTGGCCAACCCGTTGGCACACGCCACCATGCAGTGCCTGGCGGTGGCGGCAGCGGTGGATCCCAGCCCGCCGGTGCTGGTCGAGCTGGAGCGCTACCGGGTGCGTCCGATTGAGGTGGACGACACCGCGTCGATGCGGATCACCCTGAGTTCGGGGTTGTCGATCGTGGTCGCGGTGACCTTGGCCGGGGAGAAGTTCATTCCGGGTGAGGTGCTGGTGCACGGTACCGCCGGCACTGCGGTGCTCGAGTATCCGACGGACCGGCTGCGGCTGCCCGGCGAGCAGGCGATGCGGCCGGTGCCGGGGCGGACCGGGCTGCTGGAGAACCTGCTGGCGCACCGCAGGGATCCGTCCGGTGTACCGCTGATCGCCCCGCTGAGCCGGACCGAGGCGTTCACCGCGTTGCTGGAGGTGGTTCAGGCCGCTCCGGAGCCGTGTCTGATCGGTCCCGACCGAACGGTCGCGACCGGGGCGGCTGGAACGGACCGGGTGCTGACGATCGAGGGCGTGAACGCGGTCGTCCGGCGCGGTGCGGCCGAGTTGGCGCTCTTCTCCGAGCAGGAGGTGCCGTGGGCGGTCCGGCCACACCGGGCCCGGCTGGCGCAGGGGGTGGTGGGCCGCTGACCGGGTCGGCGGAGAACGTACTGCAAACTGGCGGCCGCCGCCGGTGTCGCGAAGTCGGACAGATTAGTCGTCCTCTCGGCAAATTGATGTCGGGTAAATAGGTCTCGCCCGAATGCAATGCAAACAATCTGCAAACAACTTGCATTGACACATTTCGTGATGAAACTTATCGTTTGGGTTCAGGAAGATTGCGTCAGTGTTACGTGATCGAGTCCAGACAATAGTTTGCGGAGTGTGGTAATGCGACTGAGGAGATTGACTGCCGCTGTTGCCGGAATCGCGATCGTGGCGGTGCTGCCGGCCCCGGCCGCCGCCGGCCGGGACACCGGTTCCGACCGGCTGTCCTGGACGGCCCGGTCGCTGGGCCGCCAGGCGTTGCCACCGAACGACGGTTGGGCGGCCGCCGGTGCCGGCACCACCGGAGGATCGGCGGCCAGCCAGGACAACGTCCACGTGGTCGACAGCCGAGCCGAGTTGATCGACGCCCTCGGCGGCGACAACGCCACCAACCGGAACAACGACACCCCGAAGATCATCTACATCAAGGGCACGGTCAACGGCTTCGAAGGGCCGGACGGCAACCTGCTGACCTGCGCTGACCTCGCCGACCCCGAGTACGACTTCGACGAGTTCCTGGTCACCTACGACCCGGCCGTCTGGGGATACGAGAACGACCCGAGTGGCCCGCTCGAGGACGCCCGTCGACGGTCGGTCACCAACCAGACCCGGTACACCCAGATCAACGTCGGAGCCAACACCACCATCATCGGGCTGCGCGGAGCCCGGCTGGAAAACCTGACCCTGATGGTGGACAGCGTCCGGAACGTCATCGTCCGCAACATCGTCTTCGACGACGCGTACGACTGCTTTCCCGCCTGGTCGCCGGATGACGGCGACGCCGGCAACTGGAACTCCCAGTTCGACCTGATGTCGGTGCGTCGCTCAGAGAATGTCTGGGTCGACCACAACACCTTCACCGACGGCGACAACCCGGACAGCGCCCAACCGATCCACTTTGGCCGGCCGCTGCAGGTGCACGACGGAGCGCTCGACATCACCCACACAGCCAGCCTGGTGACCGTCTCCTACAACCGGTTCGACGGCCGGGACAAGGTCATGCTGATCGGCTCGTCGAACACTGTCGGCCCGGACGTCGGCCGGCTCAACGTCACCCTGCACCACAACGTCTTCGATGGCAGCCTGCAACGGCTGCCCCGGATCCGGTTCGGTCAGATCGACGTCTACAACAACCACTACGACCTGTTCGGCGACGATTTCGAGTACGCCGTCGGAGTAGGCGTACAGGGCGCACCGTACCTGGAGAACAACTCGTTCCGGCTGGGCTCCGGGATCGACACCGCCGACCTGCTGCACGACTGGGGCGGCACCGTGCTGACCGAGAAGGGCAGCTGGGTCGGGCAGGGTCACCGGCCGCTGCGCCCGGCCAGCCTGCTCGACGCGTACAACGCGGCGAACGACCCGGACCTGGGCGACGACGCTGGCTGGACCCCGACCCTGCGGCACGGGCCAGTGCTGCCCGCCGCCGTCGTCCCGATCTACACCCGGCTTACCGCAGGCGCCGGCAAGCTCCCGGTCTGACCTGTCGGCAGGCTGCCGGTCTGACTGACCAGCCTGGCCGGGTCACAAGCGGGGTGGGCCGGCGAGACGCCCGCCGGCCCACCCCTTTATCCGCACCGCCACCGGCGTGGTGCCAACCGAAGGAGCGCACGTGCAGAGCAGAACGAGCGGACGCCGTCGTGGGCTGTTGGCCACGCTGGGCGCGAGCGCGGTCACCGCGACGCTGGTCCTCGCGGCGACCAGCGGCAACGCTCACGCCGCGACGTTGTTCCAGGCCGACTTCGAAAGCGGCGGCACCAGCGGCTGGTCCAAGTCGGGCGGCAGTTGGGAGGTCGTCTCCGACGGCAGCCAGGTGCTACGGCAGGACAACACCGGCAGCAACCTGGCCCGGTTCTTCGCCGGCAGCACCAGTTGGACCGACTACCAACTGCAGGCCAGAGTCAAGCCGTTGTCGTTCAACGGATCCGACCGATTCGTCGGCATCGCCTCCCGGGTCACCAGCAACACCAGGATGTACCGGTTGGCGCTGACCAGCAACAATCGCGCCGAGCTGCAGGTGGTCAACGGCAGCCAGATCACTGTGCTCGGCTCGGCGGCACTGAGCGTGGCCACCGGCACCTGGTACACCCTGCGGATCGAGTCGAGTGGCAGCACCGTCCGCGGCTACGTCGACGGCAGCCAGATCGGCTCCGGCAGCGACGACTCATACGACTCCGGCCGGATAGCCCTGGTCACCGGCTACGCCGGGGCCAGCTACGACGACGTCAGGGTGGACACTCTCGGCTCCGTACCGGAACCCACGACCCCCGCGCCGACCACCGCGCCGCCGACCAGCCCGCCGCCGACCACCGCGCCGCCCACGACCGCGCCGCCGACCAGCCCGCCGCCGTCCGGTGACACCCTGTACGTTGCGCCGAACGGTAGCGACAGCGCGTCCGGGACGGTGTCCGACCCGACGACGCTCACCTCGGCGATCACCCGGGTCGCCCCCGGCGGCACGATCTACCTGCGTGGCGGCACCTACCGATACTCGCAGACCATCACCATCGGTCAGGGCAACAGCGGTACGCCCAGTGCCCGTAAGAATCTGTACGCCTACCCGGGCGAGACGCCGATCCTGAACTTCTCGGCACAGAGTGAGGATTCGGCCAACCGTGGGCTGGCGATCGGCGGGTCCTACTGGCACGTATACGGCATCATCGTCGAACGGGCCGGCGACAACGGGATCCTGCTCGCTGGCAACCACAACATCATCGAACGGGTGGTGACCCGGCACAACCGGGACACCGGCCTGCAGTTGTCGCGGCTCATCGCCGGAGCACCGCGCGACCAGTGGCCGTCAAACAACCTGGTGTTGAGCTCGGTGTCGCACGACAATGTCGACTCTGACGGTGAGGACGCCGACGGATTCGCCCCGAAGCTCACCGTCGGTCCCGGCAACGTCTTCCGCTACACCGTGGCGCACAACAACATCGACGACGGGTACGACCTTTACACCAAGAGTGACACCGGACCGATCGGCGCGGTGACGATCGAGCACTCCCTGGCGTACGACAACGGCACGCTCAGCAACGGTGGTCAGGCCGGCGACGGCGACCGCAACGGCTACAAGCTCGGCGGCGAGGACATCGGCGTCAATCACACCATCCGGAGCAACATCGCGTACCGCAACGGCAAGCACGGGTTCACGTACAACCGGAACCTCGGCACGATGACGGTGTCGAACAACGTCAGCATCGGTAGCGAGGAGCGCAACTTCAACTTCGACGGTGGTAGCTCGGTGTTCCGTGGGAACACGTCGTGCGACAGCGGCTCGAACGACCGGATCATCGGCAACTCAGACAGCTCGAACCAGTTCTGGTCCGGCTCGAACGGCCCCCGGTGCTCGGCATACTCGGGCTCGTTGGGCTGGTCGTTCGCCTCGGACGGTCGTCTCGTGGTCACCTTCGGGGGACGGGTGGTGACACCGTGACCGGCTTCGTCCACTGACCAGGACCGTCCACCGGAAAGCGTGCGGCCGGTCTTCCCAGCTGGGAAGACCGGCCGCACGCGACGAATCAAACGTCGTGACTCCCAGCCGGGGCGGCGGTGGTCAGAGCCGCTGGCCGTTGGCGGCGTGGAAGGCGTGGTGCTGGCCCGGCCGGGGTCGGACGAAGACGGTGTCGTTCATCCGCGGCATGTGCCGGCGGTCGGTCCGCACCACGAACCGCTCCGAACTGCCGTCGAGCGTCGCGTAGCCGTAGACGTTGGCGTCCGAGCCGAGGTCCTCGACCAACTCGACCGACATCGGCATGCCGCCCTCGGAGGCGCCGACCAGGTCGCAGTCCTCGGGACGGAACCCGACGGTGACCTTGTTGCCGCCGCCGTTGGCCTTGGCCGCCTCGACCTGCTCGCGGCTCAGCTCGACGACCAGGTCGGCGAAGACGGCACCCTGCTCGGTCAGCGGGACGGTCTTGATGTTCATGGCGGGCGAGCCCATGAAGCCGGCGACGAAGACGTTCGCCGGTACGTCGTACAGGTTCCGCGGGGTGTCGACCTGCTGCAGTACGCCGTCGAGCAGAACCGCCACCCGGTGGCCCATCGTCATCGCCTCGACCTGGTCGTGGGTGACGTAGACGGTGGTGACCCCCAGCTTGGCCTGCAGCGAGGCGATCTGGGTACGGGTCTGCACCCGCAGCTTCGCGTCGAGGTTCGACAGCGGCTCGTCCATCAGGAAGACCTGCGGCTCCCGGACGATCGCCCGACCCATCGCGACCCGCTGGCGCTGACCACCGGAGAGCGCCTTCGGCTTGCGGTTGAGGTACTCCTCCAGCTGCAGCAGTGCGGCGGCTTCCTTGACCCGGCGGTCGATCTCCGACTTCGAGGTCCGGCGCAGCTTCAGCGCGAAGGCCATGTTCTCGTACACCGTCATGTGCGGGTAGAGCGCGTAGTTCTGGAAGACCATCGCGATGTCGCGGGCCTTGGGCGGCAGGTGGGTGACGTCGCGGTCGTCGATGAGGATGCGGCCCTCGTCGACGTCCTCCAGGCCGGCGAGCATCCGCAGGCTGGTGGACTTACCGCAACCGGAGGGGCCGACCAGTACGAGGAATTCGCCGTCGCCGATCTCGAGGTCGAGCTTGTTGACAGCGGGTCGCTCGGTGCCCGCGTAGATGCGGGACGCCTGGTCGTAGGTGACCGTAGCCATGGTCAGTGCTTCCTTTCACCGGCAGGAACGTGCCGGACGATCCGAGTGAAGGAGCGACCGGCGCTCCGAGCGCCGGCCCACGCGTACCCGTAGCCGCCGGGGCGACGTGTTGCGCGTGTCACGCCACGGTAAACGGGATTTGCCTGGCTGCCAAGACCGGGACGGCCCGCAACTACCTCCGATAACTGGCTAAAACGGACATCGACGTGGGGTATGCCACTGTTCGTCACCCTTGGCCGGCGGTCCACGGCGACCGCCGCAGCGACGGACACCGTACGCAGAACGGGAGAGATCGATCGGACAGGCCGGCCGATGCGGCGGTATCGCCACGTCAGTGGCTATGCTGACGCTGAACGAACGCTGCCCCTGTAGCTCAGTTGGCCAGAGCACTCGCCTTGTAAGCGAGATGTCGCCGGTTCGAGCCCGGCCGGGGGCTCCAGCACTGCCGCGCAGGTCCCGCCGTGCGACGCACGGCGGGTCGCCGTGACAGCGGCGCTGGGCTCGTACCGCAGGTGCAGCCGGTCACCCTCGGCAGACTTGAGCAGACCCTGTGCGTGCCTGCCGGGGCGGTTGCGCGCACGGCGCGTGCAGGTGTGCTGTACCGCTGACCCCTCGAGGCCACCTGCCAGCGAAGGTCAACAGGTCAACCCAACGATATTTTTCTAGTCCACAAGTACCGAGAATGCGTCTGGTGCATAGAACCGACGAGTCGTGTGGCTTGATTGATGCTAGTGGGGCCAACATGCCGAGGTCAACCAGTTGTTGTACCAATACGTTTGCGCGGCCGTAAGATATTCCAAGTTCTTTTTGTGTCAATCTGACCGTGAATGCGATATGCGCGATCGCGAAATTGACGAGCGCGTGGGCGGTGTCCGCTCTGAGTGTCGAATTTCTGATCACCTCCTTCATGTGTTCACGGGCTTCGACGAGTTTGAGCATTTTTTGTGAGTGATGTTGGCGGAAGACTCAAGGCCGCTTGCGTTTACATGGGCAACCCCAGTCGCCATTTGTGCTGACTGCAAGAAGGTGGTCGTAGTATTCGGTTCGCCTAGCCTCGAACCAAGGGGAGGCGGTGAGTGTGGGTTCAAGTAGAACCCCCTGTTTCAGCAGGTGTGCAACGATGAGGAATCGCCCGGTTCTGCCGTTTCGTCATGAAAAGGATGTAGTGTTTCAAACTGATAGTGGGCGACTGCTGCTGCTACAACCGGATCTACTTCTTCCAGTACTTCGCTATCTGTCATCCAGTAGAGAAGGTCTTGAAGTCTTGCCCTGAGATCAATTCCTGGAGGTGAACGAAGCGAGCTGCATGTGCCGGTGGCGTGTTTCGGGGGACGTCCTCGGCCGATGTGTGACATGCCCTCGTGGCTGATGCGATCATGGATCGTTACCGCGCTGGCTCAAGGCTCCAGCGACGGCAACAGCGGTGTCGCCGCCGACCCAAGGTGCTCCTGTGGACCTGATGCCACAAGCGCATCCTGATTCACCTCTGGCATCAGGCTCAACCGGTGCCCGACCACAGAAGATGACGTTGCGTATCGGTAACGACTGCAGTTGGTGGCTGAGGGTTGGTGCTGGCTGTCGTGGCGTGGCTCCTGCCCCGGGTAACGGTTCGGTGGTGATTCCACCCCGTCGGTTCCTGTCGGGCGACTCAGTTGTCGCCGCCCACCGCTACGATCGGCCGGCCCCGCGTACAGCGGGTTGCCAGGAAAGCTCCGAGCCGCCTGCCGGTCAGGAGTCACGGGGCCCTCATCAGAAGTAGGTAGAACATGTCTGACCCCTCTCAGCCGCAGTACCCGGGCGCGCCCGCCGGGCAGCCGGTGCCGCCGGCTGGAGCCGCTCCCGGGCCGGCCTACGCCGGCCAGCCTGGCGTTCCGATGGCCCCGCCGCCCAAGAAGTCCAAGGCGGGCCGGATCATCCTGATCGCCCTCGCCGCCGTGCTGGTGCTCTGCCTCGGCGGCGCGGCCGTGACCTTCTTCCTCGTCCGGGACACCGTCGGTGAGGTCATCGAAGCGACCCAGACCCGGCTGGTCACCCCGGACACCCTGGCCGGCCGCGAGCTGAACACCGACCCGACCTTCCAGGGTCTCGCCGAGGAGGTGGCCACTGGGCTGGCCGCCGACGTGCCCGAGTCGACCAGCAGCATCGGCGCCTTCTACGGCGACATCGAGCAGGAGAACCTGGTGATGATCGCCGGCGTCTCCGGCGTGATGGCCGACCCGGACCAGGAGCTGGCCGACGCCACCGAAGGCGACGCGACGGGCCTCGGGATGACCAACGTCACCGATGTCGACGCCGGTCCGAAGGGCGGGTCGGCGCGGTGCGGCGACGCCGACCTGGAAGGCATCCCCGGCGGGGTCTGCGTCTGGGCGAGCCGCGGCGCGCTGGTGATGTACGTGTTCTACTTCAGCACCGGCGAGGAAGCCGCCGGCTCGCTCGTCGAGATCCGCGACGCGGTCGAGCAGACCAGCTGACGGAGCACTGCCTGACGTCGTCGACCCGCCGCACTACTACTGCGGCGGGTCGACGCCGGGCGGGGCCGACGAGTGCGGCGCCCGCGCCAACAGCCCGTACCGCCGGATTGTCCGCAGCGGCTCGGTGGCCGCGCCCTCCCGACGCAGGATGTGGTTCGCGGCCAGGATCCCGGTCACCGCTGCCCGTTCCATCAGAGCGCTCGGCAGATCAGTGTCGATCCCGTCGCCGGCCAGGAACAACCCGTCCGCGTCGGTGACCACACCGGGCCGCCCCGCCGCCGCCCCGGGCGGAAACGCCGGGGCCTGCGCCTCGACCCGCGCCCGTGACTCCAGCACCGGCAGGTCGGCCACCTCCGGCCACAGCGACGCCAACTCGGCGCGCATCCGGTCGGCCAGCACCTCCGCCGGCACCTGCTCCGGGCAGGCGTACGCGTGGAGTTCGAGCACCGCGCCCCGGCTGCGCTGCGCCCACTGCCGCGCCTGACGCTCCAGCCGGTGGTAGAGGGTGACCGAGTCCAGGGTCGGCTGGCGGGAGACCCCGCTGAACACCGGCCGGTCGGGTGCGACGTCGCCACCCAACCAGAGCCGGGCCACCGCGTACGGCGGAGCGTCGACCAGCGTGCCGACCCGCTCGGCCAGCGTCGGCGCGGCCTCGGCCAGCCGTGGCGAGCCGGCCAGCAGCGTGCGCAGCGCCGGCGGGTCGACGGCCAGCACCACGTACCGGGCGGTGTGCGCGGCTCCGGAGGCGCACCGCACCTGCCAACCGTTGGCCCGCCGGGGGATGACGGTGTGTACCGCGTCGCCGGTGACCACCCGGCCGCCGTGCCGGCGCAGATGTTCGTGCAGCGGCTGCCAGATCGCGGCGTCGTAGTCCTGCTCCGGCGCGTCGAAGCCGAGCCCTTCCGGATTACCCAGGAAGTAGAAGTGGAAGTTGGTCACCAGCTCGGCCGCCGACAACTCCCGCTCGTGGTTGAAGAACGAGTGGGAGAAGACCTCGAACAGCATGGCGCGGGCCCGGTCCGGCAGCCGCAGCGAGTCCAGCACCTCGGCGGCGGACCGCTGGTCGAGCTCGGCGTACGTCCGATCCGGATGGTAGGCCAGCAGTGGCATTGCCGCCCGACGGTCCATCTCGCGCAGTTCGCGTAGCCGCAGGCTCGGGCTGCGCAGCAACAGCGCCAGCAGGTTCAGCGGCGGTGTGGTCGGCAGCCGGCCGAACTCCTCCGGCGGCCACTGCGCCGACCACACCGGATAGCCGTCGACCGGCCGCAGCATGCCAAGCGTCGGGTCGGCCCGGCGCAGGATCGCCCGCCAGTTGTAGTACTGGCGGAAGAACGCGTGAAAACCGTGGTCGACCGGCTGGACCGTACCGTCGGTCAGCGTCTCCGGCCAGGCGGCCAGCCGTCCGCCGAGCTGGGCGGCGCCTTCCAGTACGGTGACCCGTACGCCGCGTTCGGCGAGGACGATCGCCGCGCACATGCCGGCGATGCCGCCGCCGACGACCAGCGCGTCGGTGCCGGCGGCCACCCGGTCGGTGCCGGCCGGATCCGCCCGGACCAGCTCGGACCGTACGCCGAAGAGCCGGCCGACCGTTCGGGACAGTCCCAAGAGTTCGTCCTCCCGCCCGCGGTGATGGGTCCGGTGTCGGGGTCCAGTGTGCCGGTCCGGTCGGGCGGGGAGGCGACTTTGGGGTCACCCCGCGCGTGCCGTCGGTGGCTACCATCCGGACCATGGCTGTCGACCCGTGGCGTGACCGCGCCCGCCGCGCCGTCGGCGGTCGGCTGCGCAGCAACGGCGACAACCGGCCGCACTACGTCGTCTGCGGGCACGACCCGCTGGCCTACCGGCTGGTCGGCGAGCTGGTGGCGGCGGCCGCCACGGTGACGGTCATCGTGCCGACCCGGCCCCGGCCGGACGGCCCGGACATGCGGTCGATCAAAGGGATCCGGCTGCTGCGGGCCGACCGGCTCACCGAGCAGACGTTCCGCAGCGCCGGGCTGGCCGGCGCGCGCGGCCTGGCGCTGCTCAACCAGGACGACGTCGGCAACATCAACGCCGCGCTGTGCGCCCAGGAGGTCGAGCCAGACCTGCGGGTGGTGATGCGGATGTTCAACACCCGGCTGGGTAGCCGGGTGAAGCGGCTGTTCGCCGACTGCGAGGTGCTGTCCGACGCGTCGATGGCGGCACCTGCGTTTGTCGCGGCAGCCCTCGGGGTGGTGTCGCCGACCCACTTCCGCCATGGCGGCCGGACGCTGCATGTGGCGCAGCGCGACGAGGTCCGCCCCGAGCACGTCATCTGCGGGCTGGCCGACCTGAGCGACGCCGGCAGTCCTCGGGTGCTGCCGGCCGACCAGCACACCGCCGATCTGGTGCTGGCCGAGGCGGCCGGCAGCCAGCTGACGCCGGCCCGGGCGGCCCGTCGGATCGTCCGGGCCCGCCAGCGCGCCCGGCTGTGGCGGGACCCGGTCCGGGCGTTGCGGTCCTTCGCCACCCGCAAGATCGGGATGGCCACGCTCGGCGTACTGGCGGTGGTGGTGGTCTTCGGCATGCTGCTGTCACGTGCCGAGGGGGTGAGCGTCGCCGAGGCGGTCTACCTGACCGTGGTGATGACGCTCAGCGGCGCCGATCCGGACCTGGGCAAGTCGGCCGCCGTACAGGTGATGCAGGTGGTGCTCAGCCTGGCCGGGCTGGCGTTGATCCCGCTGCTCACCGCCGCCGTGGTGGACGGTCTGGTGAACGCCCGACTGGCGATCGCCGACCGGCAGACCCGGCCGGAGCGGGTTGGGCACGTGGTGGTCGTCGGGCTCGGTAATGTCGGCACCCGGGTGATGTGGCAGTTGCACGACCTCGGCGTCGAGGTGGTCGGGGTCGACAAGGACCCGGACGCGCGGGGCGTCTCGGTCGCGCGGGAGCTGGACATTCCGTTGATCGTCGGCGACGGCTCCCAGGAGGAGACGCTGCGCGCCGCCTCGGTGGCGACCTGCCGTGCGCTGGTGATCGTCTCCACCGACGACGTGACGAACCTGCAGGCGGCGCTGTACGCCCGGGAGATCCACAGCGACGTGCACGTCGTGCTGCGGCTGTTCGACGGCGACTTCGCCAGCCGGATCCAGCGCACCTTCAACATCGGCATATCCCGCAGCGTGTCGTACCTGGCGGCACCGGCGTTCGCCGCCGCGCTGATGGACCGCGAGGTGATCGCGACCATCCCGGTGGCCCGGCACGTGCTGCTGGTCGCCGAGGTGATCGTCGCCGCCGGGTCGGCGCTGGACGGCGGGTCACTCGCCGCCGCCGGCGACAATCCGGGCGTACGGGTGATCGCGTTCGCGCAGTTCGGCGAACCCGGACCGGTGTGGCTGCCGGCGTCGGGATTCCGGCTGCGGGCCCGGGACCGGATCACCGTGGTGGCCCGCCGGTCCGGGCTGAGCTGGCTGCTCAAGCAGGCCACCGAAGCGGTCGACGACGCCGAGCCGGCACCCTGACCCGGGCCGGGCAGGCCCTTGATCAGGGCCGGGTCGGTCAGGCGGCCGGCACCTCGGTGCCGAGCACCGCCTGCTCATCCGGGTAGTGCACCAGCACGTCGGCCAGGAACGACTGGACCGCCGGGGCCAGCCCCACGTCCCGGCCGGCCTCCTCGGACAGCCGCCACCGGTGTTCGATGACCTGGGCGAACAGCTCCGACGGCTCGACCTTGCGGCGCAGGTGGGCCGGGACGGCGCGGACCACCGGCTCGAAGACCTCGGTCAGCCAGCGGTGCGCGGCCTGCTGCTCGTCGGTCAGGTCGCTCTCCGCCCGGTGCGCGTCGAGGTCGTTGAGCAGCCGGCGGGCCTGGTTCTCTTCTGCGTCCAGGCCGGTCAGCCGCAGCAGCCGTCGGCTGTGGTAGCCGGCGTCGACCACCTTCGGTCGGACCAGGTAGGAGCCGCGGTCGACGACCGACATCGCCACCTCGGCGACGTCGAAGCCGAGTTCGTTGAGCCGGCGGATCCGCCGTTCGATGTCGTGCCGGGACTCCCGTTCGATGTGCTGCTCGTAGGTGATCTCGTGCCACAGCCGTTCGTAGCGGGTGACCACCTCGTCGGCGACGGTCTCCGGGTCGATCGACTCGTGCAGCAGGCCGGCGGCCTGCAGGTCGAGGGCCTCGCCGAAGATGTTGACCCGGGCGATCTCCAGGTCCTCGCCGCGTTGCCCGTTGGACAGGCCCGGCCGCAGCGCCCCGGTCTCGGCGTCGACCAGATACGCGGCGAACGCGCCGGCGTCGCGGCGGAACAACGTGTTGGACAGCGAGCAGTCACCCCAGAAAAAGCCGGTCAGGTGCATCCGGACGATCAGCGCGGCGAGCGCGTCGAGCAGTCGGGCCAGGGTCTCCGGGCGCAGCTGGTTGGAGAACAGCGCCCGGTACGGCAGCGAGAACTGCAGGTGCCGGGTGATCAGCACCGGGTCGAGCGGCTCGCCGTCGGCGTCGGTGCGGTCGGCGACGATCGCCACCGCCTCGACCGACGGGAAGTCGATCCGCTCCAGGGCGCGCAGCAGGTCGTACTCGCGTTCGGCGACCCGTTCGCCGGTCTCCTTCACGGCGTAGACGGTGCCGGCGAGTTTGACGAACCGGACGACGTGCCGGGAGATGCCCTGCGGCAGCGCCACCAGGTGGTCGGCAGGCCACTGCTCCAGCGGTGTCGACCAGGGCAGGTCGAGCAGCGCCGGGTCCACAAGGGCCGAGGTGATCCGCACGGGATCAAGCATGACGGGTACGACGCCGCGATGCCCCCTGCCGTGGCTCGGCTAACACTGTTGATTTGATCCATATTCGGGTTTTTGTGGTGGTCCCGCCGTCAAGCTGTCGCCGTAGCGACACGACATCGTCACCGCGTCGGTTCGGTAACCTGGCCGGCGTGCCCGAGCCGACCGCCACCCGCCCGTCCGCGCCGCTGGCCGACGCGCCGAGCCGGTCCGGGCCGACGCCGGCCGGCTGGTGGCTCGACGCGGTGCTGCTGGCCGCGCTGGCCGGGCTGACCGGGGCGCTCGCCGCCGGTGTGTTTCTCGACACCGACCTGGCGGTACGGGACTGGGTCGACGCGCACCGGCCGCCGGTGGCCTACTGGGCTGCCCGGGTGCTCAACTTCTTCGGCCAGGGTGGCTGGCTGCTGATCCCGGTCTCGACCGTGCTGGCGCTCTGGCTGGCCCGGCGGGTCCGCTCGGTGCGCCCGCTGCTGCCGGTGCTCGGCGCGGTGGTGGCGACCTACCTCAGCGTCGGCGCGATGAAGGTGCTGCTGCCCCGGGGCTACCCGCACAACTTCGACGACCCGTTCCCGGAGCGGCTGTTCACCGAGGCGACCCCGGCGATGGCGTACCCGTCCGGGCACGTCACCAACGCTATCGTCTGGTACGCGGTGATCGCCCTGCTGATCACCGGTCTGCTGCGGTCGTACGGCCGGCAGGTCCCGGCCCGGCGGCCGTTTCCCGGCTACCTGGCGCTGCGCTTGCTGCCGGCGGCGGTCCTGTTCTGCAGCACGGTCTACCTCGGCTACCACTGGTTGACCGACTCGGTCGCCGGGCTGCTGCTCGGCTGGCTGCTGCTGCGCCTGCTGCAGCGGGTGCCGTGGGACACCGTACGGCTGCCGGCGCTGCCCGGCGGCCTGGACCGCCAGGCCGGGCTCTTCTAACCAGTAAGCCCTCGCTGTTCGGTGCCGCGTCGAGTTGCGGGCTGCACGCCTCACCTGGCCCCTGACCCGCACCTTAGCCCGTCTAGGGACGCCGTACGCTTCGAATATGTCGGGGCTGGTGGCGCGAGCGGCTGAGCCTGCGTCATGTACAGGCCGTTGCCAGGAAGGCCGGCGAGGTCAGTCACGTGCAGGTCGGACTTGGCACACCGGTCTCCGGGTAGCTCGCTGCGGAGGACGAGCCAAGATCACCATCTCGGGGCCTCCCTCTCTGCAATGCGAGAAGCGATAGGGGGCATCCACCCCCCATCCCGTCTGCCGTCGACCCCGCACACCGTGGAGCGGGCCGCCCGCCCGGCCCGCCACGTCAAGACGGCCTTGACGTGCGTACGGACGCTGGCGGGTCGGTCAGTGGTCTGCTCGGCTCGCCCGGGTCGACGGCGGGCGGAATGGCTCCCCACCGTCACCACCCACGGACCGCGAGCCGACGGCGGCCCGTCCATTCCTGAAGCCGGAGCGCCCCCGCCGGAGGCGCAGCGACCGCAACCCCGCACGCGCCCGGCTCCCGTGCGATCGGCGCGGCGTGCGCTCGGCCACTCCGCGCCCCGGCTGGTGGCCGGCCCAACACCACACGTGCTGAACATCGGCAGTCGGCGGCGGGCGGGCGGCCGGCACCGGGCGCGTAACCGACCGCCGTAAGCCGGTCGGGACTTCTAGGGCCGCCGTACGCTCTCGGGTATGTCGGGACTGGTGGCGCGAGCGGCTGAGCTTGCCGAGGAACAGTTAGCTGCTGCTCTACCTCGGCGCTGGCGTCATGTGCAGGCCGTTGCCGGGAAGGCCGGCGAGGTCAGTCATGTCCTGGACCCGACGGACGCTGAGGTTCTCGTCGCTGCCGCGTGGCTGCACGATGTCGGGTACGCCCCTGGCGTGGCGGATACCGGCCTGCACGCTCTCGATGGCGGGCGGTGGCTGCGTCGTGTCGGGGTGTCCGATCGCGTGGCCGCTCTGGTGGCTCATCACTCGTGCGCGTTGTTCGAGGCGGAGGAACGTGGCCTTCGGGACGAGTTGGCCGCTGAGTTCCCGCAGGAACAGTCGCTCACGGCTGATGCCCTCTGGTACGCGGACATGACGACCGGCCCGGACGGACACGACGTCGCCGTTGCGGACCGGCTGGCGGAGATCGAGCAACGCTATGGCCCGGATCACCTGGTCACCAGATTCTGGGTACGGGCCAGACCGACACTGCTGGAAGCCGTCGAGCGCACCACGGGTCGGCTCGCGGTGTCCTAACCGATGTACGGCTTCGAACGCCCCTCGTAGCCGTGATCGATGCGCAGCCGCATGGACGGATGGATCGTCAGCGTGCTCAGCTCATCCTTGGCGACCCATCGGACTTCGGACGACTCGTCGCTTGTGGTGGGTTCGCCAGACAGGTACCGGGCGCGGAAGCAGATGGAGAACTGCTGCCGTACCTCGCCATCGCTGTACTCGATGACATGGTTCGGGTTGGTGTAGAGGCCGACGATCTCGGTCACCTCGATGTCAACCCCGGCTTCCTCCTTGGTCTCACGCACGGCTGTCTCGGCGATGTACTCGCCGAAGTCCTGCGCCCCGCCCGGTAGCGCCCACAGGTCGTTGTCTGTGCGTCGTACCAGGAGAACGCGGTTGTCCGCGTCGAGGACGAAGGCGGTCACAGCGACAACGATCGAGTTCGGTCGAGGGGCGTCCGGGTTGTTGAAGTGCTCGGTCCTGGCCACGGCTCCTAGCCTGCCACGGGCGGGGGCCAGATCGGTGCGGCGCTGGACCAGACGCGGTCGAAGCTGTCAGCGTAGGTGTCGAACAGATCGCCCCCGGAGAGCCGCCGGAGATGGAAGACCGGGGCATGTGCGGCGGGGAACCCGTAGGCGTGCGTGTTGACAAGGAGGTCTATTCACAGGCGATCCTGTAGAAGTGCAGCCCGATGACACAGGAGATCGTTTCC
>NZ_JBHMIQ010000028.1:0-89358 GCF_048060315.1 Micromonospora sp. LOL_013 | reverse complement strand
TGTCCTACCCGGAGCCTCGCACCCATCGATCAGCGGGCCTACCGCATCCGCCCTGAGCTGCGAGATCAACTTGGAAAAGGCTCACTCATTCTGTGCGCCCACACCTACCTCGCCGTCATCGCAGCTCACGCGAAAAAGGGGGCAGCGGATCCGACGACGGCCTCATCCCCCTCACCCTCGGTGAGGTTCGCCGTCTCCTGGCACACCTGATCACCACCACCCGACCCTTCGACCACATCCATCGATGGTCACGATGGCGACGACGACACCAATACCGCGCCAGAACAGCCCACTACCAGCGAAGACACCGACTTAACCAGGTGCGGCTGGAGTACTAGGTTGGTGCTACGGCGGAGGCCGTCATCGAGACCGCAGCACCGCACGGACCTGTCGTCATACCATCGGCGACAGCGCGAGGCAGCGCCTCGTGTTCTCACCGACCAATTGCTCGCGCACTGGTCTAACTGCAGCACGGGAAGACCACGACAGGGTCGCCGCGTGGAGCGGTGCACTCGACCAAGCGGACGCGTCGGGAGTGTGAGGCCGTCCACATGCGGAACGAATCAGCGGCCAACTGACGTGAGATGGGTGTGATGAAAAAACCGCCCAAGCCTAACCGCCCCGCGACCGACACTGCTGACGGCGGCGATCGCGAGCCCACATCGGTGGAGATCGAGTCGTGGGAACGCGACACAGTCTTCGTCTCCGACGACGAAGCCACGGCCGAGGAGTTCCCTCGGCTATGGAACATGTCAGCCGGCTTCACCAAGCGGGCGATCGTGCGCCCTACCGTGCCACAGCCACCGGAGTATGTAACGGTCGCCCTGCCTCGGGTGCAGGTACGTAAGGACGAGCAGTCACTGAGGCGCAGCCTGGCTGTTCATGAGTGGAACCAGCTGTGGGAAGCCGCTCAGTTCCGGCGCCGATTCTTCGACGAAGAGACCGATCTCCCGCCCGACCTCGCCCGAATCGCCGATCGCGGCGACCTCAACATCATCTTCGTGCCCCGGACACCGTCTCGGTACTACGAGTACGCGCCCCTGTACCACCTGCTGGACCGCCGCACCTGCGAGCGGTTTGGCCTGCCGCTACTAAGCTCCGGCCAGTGGCCCTTCGGTATCGAAATAGTGGACATCGGCAAGTACCTGCCAGATGACTTCGAGCGGCGACTGTCACAGGCGTGGGCGAGCACCGTCTGGCGGCATCTCGACTCGGGCTCCGGCCTCTCAGCGTTCAGCCGTGACGAGCCGATTCGGCTGCTCGCACATAACCTCGACTTCTGGGTCCCCCCGGTCACCACCGTCATCCAGGACACGTTGCGCGACTTCCCATTGGTTGAGGGCGACGGCGACCTGCCCGCCGAGATCCGCCTGATCGATGGCTCCGTCCTTGACGGGGCCGTTCCTGGTTGGCCCCGAATGGGCGGCAACCTGTGGCGTGGTCAGGAGGAGGCCACAGAGTTCGTCAGGCTAACTGTTGGCCAGGCAGACTCAACCGGAAAACTCCGCGCCATCCTCGACGCGGTACGCGCCAACCGTGTCGCCGACGACTTTTCTGCGCGATGGAGCTACGCCCGGGAAGATTTCGAACGCAAGCTGTACCGCAAACGTAACAAGATATCGATCAAGTTCGTCGAGCTCACCGACACCATCCCCGTCCAAGGACCGGAGACCGAGGTCGAGGACCGCACAGTGTTCTCCGACTTCTTGGCATTGCTCGATGAAAAGGAACGGCAGATCGTCATCCTGCTTGCAAGCGGCTACACCAAACTGACCGATATCGCCGACGAGTTAGGATACGCCAACCACAGTCCCATCTCGAAGAGGCTTACCAGGATTCGACGGCAGGCCCAGGCGTTTTTCGACCAAAAATAGATACCCTTTTCTTCCGGGAGCTAGTGGCCGTTCAGATCCCTGCTCTCTTGTCCCATTTGGAGCCATACGTGCCAACCTGGCTTGCGGATCTACTCAGTCAGCTACCCCCGGCCGCCCTTGTAACTTTAGGTGTGGCCTACCTCGTGTATCGAACGGCACGGCACCTTCTAAACTCGCCTCTTTCCATCGCGACTATCTTCGGCGTGCTGGGCGGGCCAGATCGGCGCAAGGACGCCCTCGAGATTGTGAGTAAGCTGTGCGCTGAGGGCGAGGACCAGGCGGGGCCATCGGGCGGCCTACGCCGATACGTCGGCGGTGGCCGCGCCATCAGCGGCGCAAGAGGCGGTCACACACGTTCCTGAGGTTGCGACAGGTCATTGACTGGCAACACTGCTGGCACGTCCCTGGCCTGTCGACCTTGGCTGCGAGTGATAATCGAGATTACGAAGGCCACCCAAGACACCGAAACGCTCGTGGCCTCTTCTCGGCCCTTGACTACAGCGAAACGGCGGCTCAGCTGACGCCGGCGACGTCCATCGCCCGCAGCTCCTTCTTCAGCTCGGAGATCTCGTCGCGGATCCGGGCGGCCAGCTCGAACTGCAGCTCGCGGGCAGCGTTCAGCATCTGGTCGTTGAGCTCCTGGATCAGCTGGGCCAGGTCGGCGCGGGCCATGCCGGCGCTCGACGGGGTGGCGCTGCCTCGGCCCTTGCTGCGGGTCTCCGGCACCGGGCCCTTGCCGCGCGACATCTGCCGGCCGGAGCCGCCGACCGACCGACCGGCGAGCGCGCCGTCGGTGTCGTCGGCCTCCCGGTAGATGTCGTCGAGGATGTCGTGGATCTTCTTGCGCAACGGCTCCGGCGAGATGCCGTTGGCCTCGTTGTACGCCACCTGCTTGGCCCGACGCCGGTTGGTCTCGTCGATCGCGTCCGCCATCGACGGGGTCATCTTGTCGGCGTACATGTGGACCTCGCCGGAAACGTTACGGGCGGCCCGGCCGATGGTCTGGATCAACGACCGCCCGCTGCGCAGGAAGCCCTCCTTGTCGGCGTCGAGGATCGCGACGAGCGACACCTCGGGCAGGTCCAGGCCTTCGCGGAGCAGGTTGATGCCGACCAGTACGTCGTAGTCGCCCTTGCGCAGCTCGCGCAGCAGCTCGACCCGGCGCAGCGTGTCGACCTCGGAGTGCAGGTAACGCACCCGGATGCCGTGCTCCAGCAGGTAGTCGGTGAGGTCCTCGGCCATCTTCTTGGTGAGCGTGGTGACCAGCACCCGCTCGTCGCGGTCGGTGCGCAGCCGGATCTCGTACATCAGGTCGTCGATCTGGCCCTTGGTCGGCTTGACCTTGACCTGCGGGTCGACCAGGCCGGTGGGGCGGATCACCTGCTCGACGAACTCGCCGGCCGCCTGCTCCAGCTCCCACGGCCCGGGGGTGGCGGACAGGAACACCATCTGGCCGACCCGTTCCAGGAACTCGTCGAAGCGCAGCGGCCGGTTGTCGGCGGCGCTGGGCAGCCGGAACCCGTGGTCGATCAGCATCCGCTTGCGGGAGGCGTCGCCCTCGAACATGCCGCCGATCTGCGGGATCGTCACGTGCGACTCGTCGACGACGGTGACGAAGTCGTCCGGGAAGTAGTCGAGCAGGGTGTGCGGCGGGCTGCCGTAGTCGCGGCCGTCGATGTGCATCGAGTAGTTCTCGATGCCGGAGCAGAAACCAACCTGGCGCATCATCTCGATGTCGTACGTGGTGCGCATCCGCAGCCGCTGCGCCTCGAGGAGCTTGCCCTGCCGGTCCAGCTCGGCGAGCCGGTCGGTCAGCTCGGCCTCGATGTCGCGGATCGCCCGCTCCATCCGCGCCGGCCCGGCGGCGTAGTGCGTGGCCGGGAAGATCAGCAGCTGGTCGACCTCGCGCACCACGTCGCCGGTCAACGGGTGCAGGTAGTAGAGCCGCTCGATTTCGTCACCGAAGAACTCGATCCGGACCGCCAGCTCCTCGTATGCAGGAATGATCTCCAGGGTGTCGCCGCGGACCCGGAACGTGCCCCGGCTGAACGACAGGTCGTTGCGGGCGTACTGGATGTCGACCAGGCGGCGCAGCAGCGAGTCGCGGTCCTGCTCGGCGCCGGCGGTGACCTTGACCGCGCGTTCGAGGTACTCCTGCGGGGTGCCGAGGCCGTAGATCGCCGAGACGGTGGCGACCACGATCACGTCGCGGCGGGTCAGCAGGGACATGGTCGCCGAGTGGCGCAGCCGCTCCACCTCCTCGTTGATCGAGGAGTCCTTCTCGATGTAGGTGTCGGTCTGCGGGATGTACGCCTCGGGCTGGTAGTAGTCGTAGTAGGAGACGAAGTACTCCACCGCGTTGTGCGGCATCAACTCGCGGAACTCCTTGGCCAGCTGGGCGCAGAGCGTCTTGTTGGGGGCCATCACCAGGGTGGGCCGCTGCAACCGCTCGACCAGCCAGGCGGTGGTGGCGCTCTTACCGGTGCCGGTCGCGCCGAGCAGCACCGAATGCCGGTCGCCGCGACGCACCCGGCGCTCAAGCTCGTCGATGGCTGCCGGCTGGTCGCCGGCCGGCGAGTAGTCGCTGACGACCTGGAAGCGGCCGTCGAGTCGCGGAATGTCGAGCGCCATGGCCCCAACCTACGCCGTGGGTCCGACAGAGTGCCGCCGGTCGCCGATCGGCATCGATATTGTCATTGTGTGGGTTGCCTCACCCGCGATACCGTTGCAGGGTAGGCCGCTCGCGGCGGCCGCGCGGACCACCGGCAGCGCCCATCCCGGCGCGCCACGGGTCCGGATGTTCGGGTAGCTGCCCTGGCGCCAGCCGGTGAGCGCACCCGGAGTTGTCACGCCCCGCGTGACCCGGCCGCCGCGAGCGCCCCACCTACTCATCCCCGCCGGTTGGTCCTGTCACGGCTGCCAGCCGGTCTCCTCGATCCACCGCAGCAGGTGCGGCCACGCCTGGTCGAACCACGGCTCCTTGGCTTCGGCGTACTCCCGGCTGGTCGGCCGGTCGGTGGTCAGCCGGCGCTTGGTCGCCAGGTAGTCGGCCCGGGTTGCCGGGTCGGCGCGCAGGTGGTCGCGGAACGCCAACGCGTAGCGCCAGCCCGGCGAGTCGGCGACCCGCACGTGCAGGTTGACCGGCCGGCCCGGGTCGGCGTTGCCGTGCAGCCGCTTCGGCCAGCGTTCACCCGGCTGGCCGGTGCCCGGGTCACGGCGCGGGTTGTCCCACCAGTCACCGGGAAACCGGGGGAACCCGGCGGCGGCGAGGGCGGTGGCGCAGCCGTCGGCATCGTCCAGCGACTCTACGGTGAGCTGAATGTCGATGACGTCCTTGGCCGGCAGACCGGGCACCGAGGTGGAGCCGATGTGGTCGACCCGTCGGTCGTCGCCGACCGCCCGCCGCACCCGGGCGGCCAGCCGGTCGAACTGCTCCGGCCAGGTCGGGTCGGGCTCAGCGAGGACCGCCCGCGGCGGGCGCGGCGCGGGCCGGCCGGCCCGCAGGTTCGCCTCGTACGGCACCAGCCGGTCGCGCCAGAGCCGGTCGACGGCGGCGGTGAGGTCGTCGCGGCGGCCGTCGTTGGCCAGCAGCACGTCGGCGGCGGCGCGGCGTTGCGCGTCGTCGGCCTGGGCGCGGATCCGGGCCCGCGCGTCGTCGGGTGCCATCCCCCGGTCGCGGGTCAGCCGTTCGACGCGCAGCGTCTCGGCCGCCGACACCACGACCACCAGGTGGTACGTGGCGGCCAGCCCGGTCTCCACCAGCAGCGGCACGTCGTTGACCACGACCGCGTCGGTCGGGGCGGCGGCGGTGAGTTCGGCGGTACGGGCCCGGACCAGCGGGTGCACGATCTCCTCCAGCCGGCGCCGGGCGGCCGGGTCGGCGAAGACCCGGGCGCTTAGGGCGGGCCGGTCCAGGGCACCGTCGTTGGCGACGACGTCCGGCCCGAAGGCCGCGACGACCCGGGCCAGTCCGTCGGTGCCGGGCGCCACCACCTCCCGGGCGAGCCGGTCGGCGTCGACGATCACCGCGCCGTGTGTGGCGAGCCGGTTGGCGACGGCGCTCTTGCCGGCGCCGATGCCGCCGGTGAGACCTACCCTCAGCATGCCGCCCAGTGAACCGGATCGGCTGCCCGGCCGGTCCGCCGGGGGCTCGTGTCCGCCAGTTCGGGTCAGTGGGTGGTCCCACAGGGTCGGGCCGCACAGTGGGCGCGGCAGACAGTGGTACGCCACGACAGACAGCGGTCCCGCCGGGCATTACGCCCGGCGGGACCGCTGTCTGTGTCAACCGGTGTTGCTATGAGGCCTCAGCTCTTGCCGCCGGCCAGCTTCTCCCGCAGCGCGGCGAGCGCCTCGTCGGTGGCGAGGGTGCCGGCCGGCTCCTCGCTGGCCCGCGACGGGGTCGAGCTGGAGGTCGCCCCACCACCACCGCCGCCACCGCCACCGCCCGCGGGGGCGGCGACCGGCGGAGCCGGGTTGGCTGCGGCGTCCGCGTCGGCGGCCCGGGCGGTCTGCACCTGCCGGGTGTGCGCTTCCCAGCGGTTGCGGGCCTCGGCGTACTGCTGCTCCCAGGTCTCCCGCTGCTTGTCGAAGCCTTCCAGCCACTCCCCGGTCTCCGGGTCGAAGCCTTCGGGGTAGATGTAGTTGCCCTCGTTGTCGTACGTGGCGGCCATGCCGTAGAGGGTCGGGTCGAAGTGCTCCTCGCCCTCGACGAAGCCCTCGTTGGCCTGCTTGAGCGACAGCGAGATCCGGCGACGCTCCAGGTCGATGTCGATGACCTTGACCATGACGTCGGAGCCGACCTGAACGACCTGCTCGGGGATCTCGACGTGCCGCTCGGCGAGCTCGGAGATGTGCACCAGGCCCTCGATGCCGTCGTCGACGCGGACGAACGCTCCGAACGGCACCAGCTTGGTCACCTTGCCGGGCACGATCTGCTGGATCGCGTGGGTCCGGGCGAACTGACGCCACGGGTCTTCCTGGGTGGCCTTCAGCGACAGCGAGACCCGCTCGCGGTCCAGGTCGACGTCGAGCACCTCGACCTCGACCTCCTGGCCGACCTCGACCACCTCGGACGGGTGGTCGATGTGCTTCCAGGACAGCTCGGAGACGTGCACCAGGCCGTCCACCCCGCCGAGGTCGACGAAGGCGCCGAAGTTGACGATCGAGGAGACGACGCCCTTGCGGACCTGGCCCTTCTGCAGCTTGTTGAGGAACTCGGTGCGCACCTCGGACTGCGTCTGCTCCAGCCAGGCCCGGCGGGACAAAACCACGTTGTTACGGTTCTTGTCCAGCTCGATGATTTTGGCTTCGAGCTCGCGGCCGACGTACGGCTGCAGGTCACGGACCCGGCGCATCTCCACCAGCGATGCGGGCAGGAAGCCACGCAGCCCGATGTCCAGGATCAGACCGCCCTTGACCACCTCGATGACCGAGCCGCGGACGACCCCGTCCTCATCCTTGATCTTCTCGATCGTGCCCCAGGCGCGCTCGTACTGGGCGCGCTTCTTCGACAGGATCAGCCGGCCTTCCTTGTCCTCCTTCTGCAGGACAAGGGCTTCGATGTGGTCGCCCACCGAGACAACGTCGGCTGGGTCCACGTCGTGCTTGATCGACAACTCGCGCGAGGGGATGACACCCTCGGTCTTGTAGCCGATGTCGAGCAGGACCTCGTCCCGGTCGACCTTGACGACGGTACCTTCCACGATGTCGCCGTCGTTGAAGTACTTGATGGTCTCGTCGATCGCCGCGAGGAAGGCTTCCTCGGTGCCGAGGTCGTCGACGGTGACCTTGGGGGCGCTCGAGGTGGCCTCGATGCTGCTCGTCATGTGGGCGGTTGCTCCGGATCGGATGGGTGTCACTGCTGGCTTGTCGTTGCGGTGACCTGGCATGGCTCACGGATCCGCCGGCGGGCACACCGCGACGATGACGTCTTCGTCACCGACCGTGACCGAGGGGATCATCGACCGCCGCTGCCATCATCGGATGTAACCGCCGACCGCGGACCTGCTCCCTGCCGAGGCACACGATCCGCGAGCGCATCGACTAGCCTACCGGTTGCATTACCACAGCGTGCAAGCCCTCCCGGGAGCTATCGGGGCGCGCATGTCGGTGGTTGGGAAAAATCGGACCCACAGGCGGGGATTCCCGCGCTTTCAGAGGCACGCCGTGACGGAGATCACAGCTGTTTCGCGGGCCGCCAAGCCTAGCACGCCGGGCCGGTAACGCTCCCACGCGGCGCTGCCCGTACTGTCTGCGCCGTGACCACCGCGACGCCCACGCCCGGCGGCGGACCCGACGGCGGGCCGGACTCCGACCTCCTCCCGGATTCCGACCAACTCAGAGTGACCAGGAACGAGGTCACCGATCAGCAGGCCCGGCAGGCCAACCGACGCTGGTGGGACTCCGACGCCGACGCCTACCAGGCCGAGCACGGCGGGTTCCTCGGCGACGCCGAGCTGCGCTGGTGCCCGGAAGGGCTGCGGGAGGCCGATGCCGGGCTGCTCGGCGCCGTCGCCGGGCGGCGGGTGCTCGAACTGGGCTGCGGGGCCGCCGCCGGCAGCCGGTGGCTCGCCCGGCAGGGTGCCCGTACCGTCGCCCTGGACCTGTCGGCGGGCATGCTGCGCCAGGCCGTCGCCGGGGCCGACCGCACCGGCGTACGGGTGCCGCTGGTCCAGGCCGACGCACTGACGCTGCCGTTCGTCGACGCCGCGTTCGACACCGTCTGGACCGCGTTCGGCGCGGTGCCGTTCGTCGCCGACTCGGCCGCCGTGATGCGCGAGGTGCACCGGGTGCTGCGCCCCGGCGGGCGCTGGGTCTTCGCCGTCACCCACCCGATGCGCTGGATCTTCCTCGACGACCCGGGCGAGCGCGGCCTGGTCGCGGTGCACTCCTACTTCGACCGGCGACCGTACGTGGAGACCGACGACGACGGCACGCCCAGCTACGTCGAGCAGCACCGTACGCTCGGCGACCGGGTCCGGGAACTCGTCGCCGCCGGGTTCCGGCTGCTGGACGTCGTCGAGCCACCGTGGCCGGACGGGCACGAACAGATCTGGGGGCAGTGGAGTCCGCTGCGCGGCCGGCTCTTCCCCGGCACCGCGATCTTCGTCGCCGACCGGCCGCCCACGGCTGGCTGAGACGGCCGACGCGCGCCGCGCCGCACCGGTCGCCGGCCCTCGCCAACACCCCGACGACCGTACGCTGACCGGGTGAGCGCCGAGCCGATCCATCCTGCCGCAGCGTCCGGCGGGGCGCGGACCGCACCGTGGCAGCCGGACCCGGTCCGGCAGCAGCTGGCTGACTACAGCATCGAAGACGTCCTCGCCCTGCCCGCCGACGCCCCCCGCGTCGAACTCCTCGACGGAGTCCTCACCGTGGTTCCCTCCCCCACTCTCGACCACCAGGACATCTCGTCCCTGCTCTGCGCCTGGCTGCGCCGGCACGCGCCGGACGGCTACCGGGCCACCCAGGCGGTCGGGGTCGCCGTCGGGCCACGCAACACCTACGAGCCCGACGTGCTGCTGCACCGCGCCGAAGGCAGCCGCGACCGGCACTACCTGACCCCCGACGAGGTGCTGCTGGTCGTCGAGGTGGTCTCACCGGCCACCCGCCGCCGGGACCGGTTCCACCGGCCCGCCGGGTACGCCGCCGTCGGCATCGGCCACTACTGGCGGGTCGAGCAGAACCCGGTGCGGATCTACGCCTACCAGCTCGGCGACCGGCCGGGCGCCAGCGGCGAGCGGGAGTACGCCCTCGTCGCCGAGTCCGCCGATCTGCTCGAACTCGACGCCCCGTTCCCGGTGAAGCTGCCGATCTCCGAGATCACCCCGTAGATCCCGGCCCGCCGGGATTGCCGGCCCGGCCAGTGGGTACCCGGCCGCCATGGCGAGGAACAAACGCCCCCGCGAGGGCGACCGGCCCGAGCAGCGGCCCGGCCGACCGGTCGAGCACCCCCGACCCGGTGACCGGGTCAACTGGCGCAGCCACGGGGTGACCGTGCCGGGCACCGTCGAAGAGGAGATCACCACCCGGCGGAAGTCCGCCGGACGTACCGTGGTCGCCGATCCGGAACATCCGCAGTACCGGGTCCGTAGCGACAAGTCCGGCCGCGACGCGGTACACAAGCCGGAGGCGTTGCGCCGTGCCGAGTGACCGCACCCGCACCGCCGGGCACCGGCCGACCCGGACCGACACCTCCGACGGCGCCGCCGCGTACCGGGAGTTCGTCGAAGCGGTCAACATGAGCCCGGGTGAGTTGGAGAAGTGGCTGCGGACCCCGGAGTCGACCGCCGCCGGGCAGCACCACGACGGCGGCGAGTCGGTCGGGCACGCCTCCGGCCGCCGAATCGTCGACCTGCTACGGACCAAGCGGGAGGCGCTGTCCGACGACGACTACGCCCACATGCGCAAGGTGGTCGGGTACGTGCACCGGCACCTGGCCCAGCGCCCGTCCGGCGACGTCAGCGACACCCGGTGGCGGCACTCGCTGATGAACTGGGGCCACGACCCGCTGAAGGCGTGACCGGCGGCTGGCCGCGGTCGGTGCGGGCCGGCCCGTTCGGAGTCGGGTCACCGGGCGGTCAGTGCCCTGCAGTGTGCCAGTCGGTGCCGACCCCGACGGAGACCTCCAGCGGCACCGACAGCGGGTGGGCGCCGCCCATTTCGCGGCGGACCAGGCTCTCCAGCTCGGCCCGCTCCCCCGGCGCCACCTCGAAAACCAGTTCGTCGTGCACCTGCAGCAGCATCCGCGACCGCAACGACGAGGTGCGCAGTGCGGTGTCGACGTGCAGCATCGCCACCTTGATCAGGTCGGCGGCGGAGCCCTGGATCGGGGCGTTGAGCGCCATCCGCTCGGCCATCTCCCGACGCTGCCGGTTGTCGCTGACCAGGTCAGGAAGGTAACGACGGCGGCCGAGGATGGTGGAGGTGTAGCCGTCCTGACGGGCTTGGCCGACCAACGCCTGCAGGTAGTCACGGACCCCACCGAACCGGCGGAAGTACTCCTCCATCAGCGCCTTCGCCTCGTCGGTGGCGATGCCGAGCTGCTGGGACAGGCCGAAGGCGCTCAGCCCGTACGCCAGCCCGTAGTTCATCGCCTTGATCCGCCGACGCTGCTCGGCGTCGACAGACTCCAACGGCGCCTGGAACACCGACGCGGCGGTGACGGCGTGGAAGTCCTCGCCAGAGTTGAATGCGTCGATCAGTGCCTCGTCGCCGGACAGGTGCGCCATGATCCGCATCTCGATCTGGCTGTAGTCGGCGGTCAGCAACGATTCGTAGCCGGCCCCGACCACGAACGCCCGCCGGATCCGGCGGCCCTCCTCGGTGCGGATCGGGATGTTCTGCAGGTTGGGGTCGGTGGAGGAGAGCCGACCGGTGGCGGCCACCGTCTGGTTGAAGGTGGTGTGGATCCGGCCGTCGTCGGAGATCGACTTGAGCAGCCCGTCGACGGTCGACTTGAGCCGGGCCACGTCGCGGTGGCGCAGCAGGTGGGCCAGCAGCGGATGCTCGGTCTGGGCGAACAGCCACTGCAGCGCGTCGGCGTCGGTGGTGTAACCGGTCTTGATCTTCTTCGTCTTGGGCAGCCCCAGGTCGGTGAAGAGGATCTCCTGCAGCTGCTTGGGCGAGCCGAGGTTGAACTCGCGCCCGATCACCCCGTACGCGGCCTGGGCGGCGGCCTTGACCTCGGCGGCGAACTGCGCTTCCAGCTCGGTCAGGTACTCGGTGTCGGCGGCGATGCCGGCCTGCTCCATGCCGGCGAGGACCTCGACCAGCGGCAGCTCGACGTCGGCGAGCAGCCGGGTGGAGGCGTCCCCGTCGCGGGCCAGCTCGGCGTCGATCGCCGCCGCCAGGTCGAGGGTGGCCCGGGCGCGCAGCATCAGGTTCTGCTCGACCTCGCTCTGCGGGCCGAGCCCGTCGAGGGTGAGCTGGCCGTCGTCCGGGGCGTCGACCCGCAGCTCCCGGTGCAGGTAGCGCAGCGCCAGGTCGATTAGGTCGTAGGAGCGCTGGTCCGGCCGGGCCAGGTAGGCGGCAAGCGCGGTGTCCCGGTCGATGCCGTCCAGCGACCAGCCGTGCGCGGCGAACGCCAGCCGGGCCGGTTTGCTGTCGTGCAGCACCTTGCGCCGCCGGTCGTCGGCGAGCCAGCCGGCGACCGCCGCCTCGTCGGCGGCGTCCAACGCGGCCGGGTCGAACCAGGCGGCGGCCCCGACTGCGGTGGCCACCGCGATCGCGGTCAGGGTGCCGGTGCCCCGGCCGAAGCTGCCGGCGACCGCGACGCCGACGCTGGCGCCGGCCGGGGCGTGCTCGGCCAGCCAGGGGGCGACCGCCCCAGCGCCGAGCACCTCGCCGGCCAGGTCGAAGCCGGCTTCGGCCTCCGGCTCGACGGCGTCGAGGTACTGGTAGAGCCGGTCCCGCAGGATCCGGAACTGCAGGCTGTCGAAGACCTGGTGGACGGCTTCCCGGTCCCACCCGGTCCACTTGGCGTCGGCGGTTGCCACCGGTAGCTCCAGGTCGGCGATCAACCGGTTGAGCTCGTAGTTGCGCAGCACGTCGGCAAGGCGCTCACGCAGGCTCTGCCCCGCCTTGCCCTTGATCTTGTCGACCTGGGCGACGACGCCGTCCAACCCACCGTACTGGCTGATCCACTTGGCGGCGGTCTTCGGACCGACCCCGGGCACCCCGGGCAGGTTGTCGCTGGACTCGCCGACCAGGGCGGCCAGGTCGCGGTAGTGCTGCGGGCCGACCCCGTACCGGGCGGTGACCGCCGCCGGATCCATCCGGGCCAGGTCGGAGACGCCCTTACGCGGGTACAGCACGGTGATCCGGTCGTCGATCAGCTGGAAGGCGTCCCGGTCGCCGGTGCAGATCAGCACGTCCATCCCGGCGTCGCGGCCCTCGCAGGCCAGCGTGGCGATGATGTCGTCGGCCTCGTAGTTCTCCTTGCTGACGAACGGGATCCGCAGCGCGTCGAGGACCTCCTGGACCAGGCTGACCTGGCCGGCGAAGTCGGTCGGGCTCTCCGATCGGCCGGCCTTGTACTCGGCGTACCGCTCGGTGCGAAACGACCGGCGGGACACGTCGAAGGCGACCACGATGTGGGTCGGCCGCTCGTCACGCAGCACGTTGATCAGCATCGAGGTGAAGCCGTAGACCGCGTTGGTCGGCTGGCCGGTGCTGGTGGAGAAATTCTCCACGGGCAGCGCGAAGAACGCCCGGTAGGCCAGCGAATGGCCGTCGAGCAGCAGCAGGCGGGGCGCATCGTCGGTCACGTCAAGCGACTCTAGTCGTGGGGTACGACACCGTGCCGGGCGGCTCGGCAGGGTCACAGCACCTTGCTGAGGAAGGCTCGGGTCCGGTCGTGCCGCGGGTCGGCCAGGACCTGCCGGGGTACGCCCGACTCGACCACCACCCCGCCGTCCATGAAGGCCAGCGAGTCACCGACCTCCCGGGCGAAACCGATTTCGTGGGTCACCACGATCATCGTCATCCCGTCCCGGGCCAGGTCCCGCATCACGTCCAGCACCTCGCCGACGAGTTCCGGGTCCAGCGCGCTGGTCGGCTCGTCGAACAGCATCAGCTTGGGCCGCATGGCCAGCGCGCGGGCGATCGCCACCCGCTGCTGCTGCCCGCCGGACAGCTGCCCCGGGTAGGCGTCCGCCCGGTCCGCCAGACCAACCCGGTCCAGCAGCGCCGCCGCCAGCTCACGGACCGCCGGCCGGGGCTGGCGGCGGACCCGCAGCGGCGCCTCCATCACGTTGTCCAGCGCGGTCATGTGCGGAAACAGGTTGAACCGCTGGAACACCATGCCGATTTGCTGGCGCTGCGCGGCCACCTCCCGGGCGGGCAGCTCGTGCAGTCTGCCGCGCCGCTGCCGGTAGCCGACCAGTTCCCCGTCCACCCGGATCCGCCCGGCGTCGATCTTCTCCAGGTGGTTGATGCAGCGTAGGAAGGTCGACTTGCCGGAGCCGGACGGCCCGATCACGCAGCACACCTCACCGGGCCGGACCGCCAGGTCCACCCCGGTGAGCACGTCGACCGAGCCGAACGACTTGTGCACGTTCTCGGCGTGCACCATCAGGGTGTCCGACCCGACGGGCGGCGCGGTCATCAGGTCCCCTTCGCAGCAACGGTGCCGAAGCCGCGGGAGAACCGCCGTTCGACGAAGGACTGGCCGACCATCAGCACGCTGGTCAGCGCCAGATACCACAGGCAGGCGGCGACCAGCATCGGAAAGACCTGGAAGGTCCGCGAGCCGACCGCCGACAGTTGGAAGAACAGCTCGTTGGTGACCGGTACGAAGGCCAGCAGCGAGGTGTCCTTGAGCATCGCGATGGTCTCGTTTCCGGTCGGCGGCACGATCACCCGCATCGCCTGGGGCAGCACCACCCGACGCAGGGTCAGACCCTGGCTCATGCCGAGCGCGGCGCACGCCTCGGCCTGGCCGGGGTCGACCGAGCCAATGCCGGCGCGGACGATCTCCGCCATGTAGGCGGCCTCGGACAGCGCCAGCCCGAGCAGGCCGGCGACGAAACCACTGATCGCGGTCCGGGCGTCGAAGCCCCAGATCCGGGCCTCGAAGTCGGTGACGCCGAACAGCGCGCCGAGTTGCCGGTCGAACGGCAGCCCGAACTCCAGCCGTTCCCAGAGGATGCCGAGGTTGCCGAAGAGCACCAGCAGCACCACCCGGGGTACCGCCCGGAAGAACCAGGTGTAGAGCCAGGCGACGCCGGCCAGGACCGGGTTGCCGGACAGCCGCAGCACCGCGACCAGCACCCCGAGCGCGACGCCGATCACCATCGCGAGCAGGGTCATCGTGATGGTGGTCCGCACGCCTTCGACGATCGGCGGCCGGAACATGTTGTCGACCATGAACGTCCACTGGAACCGGTCGTTGGTGACCAGCAGGTGGACGAACATCGCGGCGAGTACGGCGAGCACGCCGACCGCCAACCAGCGGCCCGGCCGGCGCACCGGCACCGCCCGGATCGGCTCGGGTCGGTCACGGGCCGGCTCCGGCGGCCCGGACCCACGCGGAGGCGGCCCGGACCCACGCGGAGGCGGCCCGGACTCGGGCGAGGGCGGCCCGGGTGGGGGTGCCTCCCCAGACGGCGTCACGCCGTCCGGGGAGGAAGGGTTGGCCGCGGACATCGGCAGCCGGGGCTCAGGGGTTGACGGCCGGGTCGGTGATCCCGCCCGCCTCGACGCCCCAGTTGCTCAGCGCCTGCTCGTAGCCGCCGTCGGCGATGATCGCGTCAAGCGCCTCGGCCAACGCCTCGGCGAACCCGGTCTGGTCCTGGGCCACCACGTAGCCGTACGGCGCCGAGTCGTAGATGTCGCCGGACAGTTCCAGCTCGCCGTTGGTTTGCTGAACCGCGTACGCGCAGACCGGCGAGTCGGCCAGCATGGCGTCGTTCTTTCCGGAGACCACCGAGGTGGTCGCCTGGTCCTGCCCCTGGAACTGTTCGATGACGATCTCCGGGTCACCGGCGTCAACGCACGCCGCCGAGCGGGCCTCGATGTCCTCCACCTGCACGGTGCCGGCCTGGACCGCCACCCGCTTGCCGCAGGCGTCGTCCGGGTCGACCGGTTCCCCGGCCCGCGACGCCCACTGGGTGCCGGCCGAGAAGTACGACACCATGTCGACCTGGGCCTTGCGCTCGTCGTTGATGGTGAACGAGGAGACCCCGATCTCGTACTTGCCGGACATCACCCCGGGGATGATGTCGTCGAACTGACTGGGCACGTACTCAGTGGTCAGGCCGAGCTTGCCCGCGACGGTGTTGAACAGGTCGACGTCGAACCCGATGACGGTGCTTCCGTCGGTGTCGAGGAACTCCGCCGGAGCGTAGGTCGCGTCGACGCCGACCAGGATCTTGCCGTCGGCCTTGATCTCGTCGGGGACGAGCGCGGCCAGTTCGTCGTCGGCCGACGCGCTCGGCGCGTCGCCGCCGGGCTGTTCGACGCTGTCCTGCTCACCGCAGCCGGCGACGGCCAGCAGGAGAGCGAGCGCCCCGGCGAAGCCGGCGGCGGCCCGCCGGATCCGGTGATGTGAGGTGGTCACGTTTCCTCCGAGGGGGTGGTCGGGTCGTACCGGTGCCGGGTCAGGCGACACCGAGGTACGCCTCCTTGACGGCCGGGTCGTGCAGCAGGTCGGCGCCGGTGCCGGACTTGACGATCCGACCGGTCTCCAGCACGTACGCGCGGTGCGCCCGGGACAACGCCTGTTGGGCGTTCTGCTCGACCAGCAGGACCGTGGTGCCCTGCTGGTTGATCTCCACGATGATGTCGAAGATCTGCTGGATCAGCATCGGGGCGAGCCCCATCGACGGCTCGTCGAGCAGCAGCAGCTTCGGGCGGCTCATCAGCGCGCGGCCCACGGCGAGCATCTGCTGCTCGCCGCCGGACAGCGTGCCGCCGTGCTGCCTGCGGCGCTCGGCCAGCCGGGGGAACAGGCCCAGCACCCGGTCCAGATCGGCGGCGATACCGGCGCGGTCGCGCCGGGTGTACGCCCCCATGTCGAGGTTCTCCAGCACCGTCATGCCGGGGAAGATGCCCCGGCCCTCCGGTGCCTGGCACAGTCCGCGCCGGACCCGCAGGTCGGCCCGGAGCTTGGAGATGTCCTCGCCGTCGAAGGTGATCCGCCCGGCGGCGATCGGCCGGATGCCGGAGATCGCCCGCATGGTGGTGGACTTGCCGGCGCCGTTGGCACCGATCAGGGCGACGATCTCGCCCTCGTTCACCGTCAGGCTGATGCCGTGCAGCGCCTGGATCCGCCCGTACAGCAGGCTGACGTCGTCGATCTCAAGCAACATCGTCGGGCACTCCCAGATAGGCGGCGATCACCCGGTGGTCGTCCCGCACCTCGGCGGGCAGGCCTTCGGCGATCTTCTTTCCGAACTCCAGCACCACGATCCGGTCGGTGACCCCCATGACCAGACGCATGTCGTGCTCGATCAGCAGCACGGTGACGCCCCGGTCGCGGATCTGCCGAATCAGCTGGAGCAGCTCCTCCTTCTCCGCCGGGTTGAACCCGGCCGCCGGCTCGTCGAGGCAGAGCAGCGCCGGGCTGGTGGCCAGCGCCCGGGCGATCTCCAGCCGCCGCTGTTCGCCATACGACAGGTTGCGGGCCATCTCGTTGATCCGGTGGCCGATGCCGACGAAGTCCAGCAGCTCGCGGGCCTTCTCCCGGCCGTCACGTTCCTCGCGCCAGTGCCTCGGCAGCCGTAGCATCGCCGAGACGACGCTGGTCTTGTGGTGGGCGTCCGCGCCGACCTGAACGTTCTCCAGGGCGGTCATCTCGGGGAAGAGCCGGATGTTCTGGAACGTCCGGGCCATGCCCATCTTGGTAATCTGGTGGCGCTTCTTGCCGGTGATCCGCTGACCGCGGAACCGGATCTCGCCCTCGGTCGGCCGGTAGATGCCGGTCATCGCGTTGAAGCAGGTCGTCTTGCCGGCCCCGTTCGGTCCGATCAGACCGAGGATCTCGCCCTTGTAGAGGGTGAAGTTCACGTCGTCCAGGGCGACCACGCCGCCGAAGCGCAGCGTGACGTGGTCGACCTCGAGCAGGGGTTCGCGGGTCGCGGCGGTCGGGCCGGTCCCGGTCGCTTCGGTGTCAGCCACCGACGGCCACCTCCTTACGGCGGTCCTTGAACTCGGCGGATCGTCGCCGGTTGGCGATCAGGCCCTGCGGCCGGAAGATCATCATGACCACGAGAGTCAGGCCGAAGACCAGGAACCGGTACTCGTAGAGTTCGATGCCGAACATCTCGATGCCCCGGAAGCGTTCGATCAGGTACGCCACCAGGCCGCCGCCGACGATCGCGCCGACGATGTTGCCGGAGCCACCGAGGATCACCGCCGCCAGGATGATGATCGAGTTGAGCAGCTCGAAGTTCTGCGAGCTGACGAAGTTCTGCTTGCCGGCGAACAACGCGCCGGCCAGGCCACCGATCGCCGCGCCCATGGCGAACGCCCACAGCTTGAACTTGAAGGTGGGCACCCCCATCAGCTGGGCGGCGTCCTCGTCCTCCCGGATCGAGACCCAGGCCCGGCCGACCCGGCTGCGGTTGAGGTTGCTGACCAGGATCACCACCACGATGATCAGGGTGAGCACCAGCCAGTAGTACGGGCGGGCATCGAGTACGCCGAAGACCGGTTTGCCGTCGGCGTACTCGCCGGGCGGGTGCGGGATCTGGTTGAGCCCGCGCTGGCCCTTGAGGAACTCGGAGCTGACCGCGGCGATCCGGATCATCTCGGCGAAGCCGAGGGTGACGATCGCCAGGTAGTCGCCGCGCAGCCGCAGGGTCGGGGTGCCGAGCATCAGACCGGAGATCATCGTGATGCCGATCGCCAGTGGCAGCGCCATCTCCCACTGCCAGAGCGTCTGGAGGTCGCTGCTGGGTGAGGTGAGCACCGCGACCGTGTACGCCCCGACGGCAAAGAAGCCGAAGTACCCGAGGTCGAGCAGGCCGGCGAAACCGATCACGATGTTCAGCCCGACCGCCAGCAGCACGTAGATGGAGACGGTGAACAGCACCTGACCGAAGTTGGACTCGGTGGTCGGGATCGGCCCGAGGTGCTGATAGAAGCCTTCGTTGGGCAGGGCGTAGAAGAACACCACCACGGCGGCGATCAGCACCCAGCGGGTCCACTTGGGCATCTGGTGCCAGCGGTCGGCGAGCTGGCCGCGTGCGTCGTGCAGCTTGGTCCGCAGACTGGTCATACCCGCGCCCTCCCCAGGGATTCGCCGAGCAGGCCGGTCGGCCGGAACATCAGCAGGACGACCAGCACGGCGAAGGCCACGAAGTCCTTCCACTGCGTACCGAACAGGCCGGAGGCGTAGTTCTCGACCACGCCGAGCAGGAAGCCGCCAAGCAGCGCACCGCGCAGGTTGCCGATCCCGCCGAGCACGGCGGCGGTGAACGCCTTGAGCCCGAGCAGGAAACCGACACTGTAGGTGAGCACCCCGATGCGGACGTTGTAGAGCAGGCCGGCGACACCGGCCATCAGGCCGCCCATCACGAAGATGATCATGATGATCCGGTCCTTGTTGACCCCCATCAGCGCGGCTGTGTTCGGGTCCTGGGCGACCGCCCGCACGCCCCGGCCCATTCGGCTGCGGTTGATGAAGAAGTCAAGGCCGATCATCATGCCCAGCGCCGCGACGACGGTCAGCACCTGCACGATGCTGACCGGCACGCCGGCGACGGTGAACCACGTCTCGTTGCTGACGATGGTCGGCAGGCCCTGCGGCAACCGCCGGGTGTAGATCCCGAACGCCTCGGCCATCACGATGGATGCGCCGATCGCGGTGATCAGGAAGGCCAGCGGCGGCGCGTTGCGCTTGCGCAACGGCCGGTACGCGACCCGTTCGACCAGGGTCGCGGTCGCTGCCGACGCCAGCGCCGCGGCGACCATCGCGATCAGGAAGTAGAAGACGATCTGGCCCACTCCGCTGACCACCGAGTCCTGGGTCAGGCCGAGCGCGCCCCAGGTCCACAGCGCGGCGAACGCGCCGGCGATGAAGACCTCGGAGTGGGCGAAGTTGATGAGTCTGAGCACGCCGTAGACCAGCGTGTAGCCCAGCGCGACCAGGGCATAGATGGCGCCCTGTGTCAAGCCGGTCGTGGTGAGCTCTCCGAAGTTCGAGAGCAGTCCGTTGACGTCCAAGGAGGGTGCTCCATCGAGGGCTGGGAAAAGAGTCGGGTGCGGCCGGGAGCGTGCTCCCGGCCGCACCCGCTAGACAGCTGATCTCGCCGATCGGGCGGATCAGGGCTTGGGGATCTCCTGGTCCGCCACGACCTCGCCGTCGACGACCTTGAACGCCCAGACGACAACCTGGTTGACGTCCATCTCGCCCTTCTCGTCGAACTTGTAGCTGGCCGCGACGCCTTCGCCCTCGTAGCCACGCACCCACTCGAGCAGTGCCTCGCGGGTGGTGTTGCCCTCCTTGATGCCCTCGAGCATGATGTTCGCCGCGTCGTAGGCGGTGTCGCTGTAGGTGCCCGGCTGGCTGCCGTGCAGCGCCTCGTAGTCGGCGGCGAAGCTACCCCGCGCCTCGGTTGCCGGCTGGCAGGGGCAGGTGAGAATGGTGCCCTCGGCCGCAGCCGCTCCGGCCGACTCGATGAACGCCGGGTCGTTGACGCCGTCACCGGCAACCATCGTCGCGGTGACGCCCGTGTCGGTGAGCTGCTTACGGATCAGGCCGGCCTCCTGGTAGTAGCCACCGAAGAAGATTGCGTCCGCCTCCGAGGAACGCACCTTGGTGACGGTCGCGGAGAAGTCGACCTGCTTGCCCTCGCCCTGGACCTTGTCGGAGTCGACAACCAGGTCACCGAGGACGTTCTTGACCTCGTCGGCCAGCCCGGCGCCGTACGCCGACTGGTCGTCGATGACGAAGACCTTCTCCGCGTTCAGCACGTCACGGATGTAGACACCGGCGGCCGGACCCTGGCTCAGGTCGTTGCCGACGCCCCGGAAGAAGGTCGGCCAGCCCTGGTCGGCCAGGCTGGGCCGGGTCGCCGACGGGGTGATGGTGACCAGCCCGGCTTCGGCGAACAGCGGACCGGCCGCTTCCGACTCACCGGAGTACGCCGGACCGACGATGCCGAGCATCTTGTCGTCGTCGATGGCCCGCTGGGCCAGGCCCGGCGCCTGGTCCGGGCTGCCCTGCGAGTCCAGCCCAACCAGCTCGACCTTGCAGTCCGGGTTCGCCTCGTTGTACTGCTCGACCGCGAGCGCCGCGCCGTTGTTCTCGTTGATGCCGAGCGCCGCCGAGGGGCCGGTCAGCGCCCCGAAAAAGGCGATCTTGTAACCACACGCATCGCCGCCAGCTTCCGTGGTGTCGCCATCGCCGCTGCCGCAGGCGGCGCCGCCCGCGACGAGCGCCATCATGGCGACGCCGCCGAGCACGCGGACAAGATTACGCTTCAAGGCTCGAAACCCTCCTAGATCCAATTGGCCCGAACCACCCACTGCCGATTGGCTCTTGCGGGAAGCACGCACCCGGCCGCTATCCCGGCCTTGGGGCGGGACGCTATCCCACCTGCCTGGCACGCCGTAAGGTCCAGGAAGGGCCGTTGACAAAAACGTTACGTAGCGTGGCCTGACTGCCCGTATGGCTGTAACACGCGTCGGCTGTCATCCCCCGACGTCGATCCCGGGCTCGTCTCACTACTGCTGCTGCTGGCTGGCGGCCTCACCGGGCGTCTCGGCCAGGATCCGGTCGGCGACGTCCCGCATGGTCATCCGGTGGTCCATCGCCATCCGCTGGATCCACTTGAACGCCTGCGGCTCGGTCATGCCGTAGGAGGTCATCAACATGCCCTTGGCCCGCTCGACGACCTTGCGGGTCTCCAGCCGGTCGGTCAGCCCGGCGACCTCGGACTCCAGCGCGGCCACCTCGGAGTAGCGGGACAGCGCGATCTCGATCGCCGGCACCAGGTCACTCTTCTGGAACGGCTTCACCAGGTACGCCATCGCACCCGCCGCCCGGGCCCGCTCCACCAGGTCCCGCTGGCTGAAGGCGGTGAGGATGACCACCGGGGCGATCCGGCCACCGGCGATCCGCTCGGCCGCCGCCAACCCGTCCATGATCGGCATCTTGATGTCAAGGATGACCAGGTCGGGCTTGAGCTCCTCGGCGAGCCGGACGGCCGTCTCGCCGTCCCCGGCCTCGCCAACCACGTCGTAGCCCTCCTCCAGGAGCATCTCCGCCAGATCGAGGCGGATCAGCGCCTCGTCCTCCGCGATCAGCACCCGCCTGCGCTCGGCACCCGCCTGCGTGTCGGCCACGTACCCCTACCCCCAACGCTTGCCACCCGACACCCACCGGGTTGGGTGTCGCCGCCTTCAGCGTAGTAGGTAGGCTTGGCATAGCCAGGCCCCAGACCCGACAAAGGTCCCCGTACTCCAACCGGTAGAGAGACGGAGCTCAAACCTCCGACAGTGTGGGTTCGAATCCCACCGGGGGCACCACCCAGCAGGACGCGACCCTTCCGGTCCGGCGGGCCGGACTCGATGTCAGCGCTGTCCTGCCGCTGTCTCCCCGCTTCCGCTTCGCAGCATCGGCGGGTAGAGCTCGGTCGCCCCACCGGCACGGTAGAGCGCGGCGGGTCGGCCCACGTCGGTCACCCGGCGGTGGCCGGTAGGGACCAGAAAGTCGTCGGCGTTGACCACCTTCCGGTGGAAGTTGCGGGGATCGATGCCCATCCCCCACACCACCTCGTACACCCGCCGCAGCTCGGTGATGGTGAAGGTTGGCGGGCAGAACGCCGTCGCCAGCGTCGTGTACTCCAGTTTGGCGCGGGCCCGCTCGACTCCGTCGGCCAGGATCGCGGCGTGGTCGAAGGCGAGGTCGTCCGGGCCGAGCTCGTCGACCGGCGTCCACCTGGCGTGTCGCGCGTCGGTGCCGGCCGCCGGCAGCGGCAGGTCCGGAGCGAGCGCGAGGTACGCGATGCTGACCACCCGGCCACGCGGATCACGCCCGGGCTCGGTGTAGCTGTACAGCTGTTCGAGGTGGAGGGCGCGGCCATCGATCCCGGTCTCCTCGGCGAGCTCCCGCAGGGCGGCGGCGCCGGCGTCCTCAGTGGCGCCAACGAACCCTCCAGGTAGGGCGGTCCTGCCCAGGAAGGGTGGCTTGCCTCGTTCGATCAGCAGCACGTGCAACCGCTCGTCTCGCACGGTCAACACGACCAGGTCAACCGTCAGTGACACTAGGGTCACTACTCCTCGACCGTTCACGGCCTGAGTGTATCCAATCGTCACCTTGACGATAACCGATTGCCCACTTACGCTTGGTAACTAATCTCGTCATCTTGACGAGATCTATCGCCTAACCGTGGCGGCCCGAGCACCGCCCGATCGTTCGTCCAACCCGCCAACCGATGTCAGCACCCTCCCTGGAGGTCACCCCCATGACCGATCAGTTCTCCCCCGTGCCACCGCAGCGGCCGCCTACGCCGCAACCGGCAACGCCGCCGCAACCGGCGGTGGCAGTGGCGCCCGCTGCGGCTACCCGACACCTCGTCGTCGGTGCGTACCTTGACGAGCGGTTCTGCCGAGCCGCGCTACGGGAGGTGTACGACCAGCCGACCCGGGCGGTGGCACCGTCCTACGGGTTCGACCTCGGCACCGTGCTCGGGCACTGCCGCCAGGCCGGGCGCATCCTCACGATCCGGGACTCCGTCATCGTCGGAACGCTGTTCCTCAGTTTCTGCATCGGAGGGTTCGGCATCCTAGCGACCGGCATGCTGCTCGGCGCCGTGCAGTCGGTTGTCTCGATAGTCCGGTTGGTCCGCGACTCTCTGCACCGGACAGCCGTCAACGAGTCGCGACGGCTGAGCCGGATCGTTGGCTCCGCCGTCACGAGTCTGGTCAGCATCGGCGCGTTCTGGCTGTTCCTGGCGCTGCTTTTCGGCTCCGCCAGTCTCCTGGTGACCAGTCAGGCGTTCCAAGGCGAAGACCCCGTCACGAGCGTACTGGTAGTCGTCCATATCGGAGCCGTGACGGCTCTGTGCGCCGCGTTCGGGCCCACCGTTGTCGCCAACATCGTCCGGTGGCACGAGGCCGCGCAGCATGGGCCCGCTAGCCGTCCGCCGGCCCCGCCGTCGGACGGCCGGATCCAGGAGATCCTGCGGCAGCAGGGCGGGAACACCATTGTCTACTCCGGCTACTCTCCCTTCGTCGGATCGGGAAAGGTCCTGGGAATCTCGGACCTGGCCGTCCGGATGATCCGCCCGCAACAGGGCTTCGATGACCAGTCCTCCGAGTCGCAGCGGGAAATCGACGAACTTCCTTTCGCTGCGGAGCAGCTCGTCGGATACGTCCGGGACCGGCTCGCGACGCTCAGTCAGACGGACTCGCCGGAGCACCTGTTGCCGGGTCTGACAGTGGTGGACAAAGTCTTTACGGCGGGCACCGAGACCACCGAACTAGCCCAAATGACCTGGGGACCGGCGATGGTGGACATAATCCGGCAGCCGCGCGACGCCCGCCGGCACTACCTTGCCTGCCAGGTCACCTCCTGGCGGGGCGAGCTGGTCACCACCGTGTACGCGCACTTCGCGCTGCAGGGCCGCACGCTCTACCTCGAGATCGCCACCTGCGCGCTGGCCCCGTGCCGCGACGAGTACCGGATCGTCGACGACGTCAGCAGCATCGGACTACTGCCCTACGCCAGGGCCGCCCTGTCCGGTCTGGCCGAATCACCGCAGGTGGTGGCTATGGCTCCGGCCAACCTGGCCCGGACCGTCGTACGGTCGCTGATCCGGCGCGTCGCGACGAGTCGGTCGGCCCTGCCGTACGGCATCGACCGGGGCGCCCGGGTCGGAATTCGCGAGCTGGCCACCTTCGACGAGGTCCGGAACGACTTCCAGAACCAGGACGTCGCGAAGTACCAGGAGATCGTCACCCGCCGCCTGGTCGCCGCCACCCTCGACTTCCTCGTCGATCAGGGGGTGGACGTCACTGAGTTCCGCCAACGCGCGAACGTCCTGATCAACAGCGGCATCTACGCCGGTGGCGACGTGCAGACCGGCGACGTCTCCAGCTCGTTCAACCCGGGCCGGAAGTGAGTGCGCGATGAACCAGCCATCCAGCAGCCACAACAGCGGTATCCACGCCGGCGGGGATGTGCACACCGGCGACATCTCCGACTCGTTCAACCCGGTCTCCGGCACCACAGCGCAGACCAAACCCGTCGCCGCACAACGGTCAACCGAGGCCGACCCCGCGCAGCAGCGGGCCGATCTGGGTGTGCTGACCGTACTGCCACAGGAGACGCGCGCGGTCGTCGATATCTTTCAGCAGGCCTGGGAGTACCGCCGGAGGGTACTCCCCGATGGAACCCGGGTGCATGAGGCCATCTTCGAGACTCCGCACGGGCCGCGCACGGCGGTGCTGATGCAGACCCTGGACCGAGGGCAACTGTCCGCCACCGCCGCCTACACCCGGCTACGGCACTGGTACGCACCGCCGATCATCGCCCTCGTCGGCATCGCCGGTGGCATCGGCGCCCAACTCGACGTCGGCGACGTGGTACTCGCCGACCAGATCATTTTCTACGACAACCATCGGGACACCGCGGACGGTCCCCGCCGGCGGGGCGAGTCGACGGCGCTGACGGCGGCGCTGACCATCGCGGTCAACGACCTGTTCAGCACCGAGGGTGAGCCATTGCGGATTCCCTCACCAGACCACGGCGGCGACTTCCGCGTACGACGCGGGCCGCTGGGTTCCGGCAGCGCGGTGATCACCGACGAAAATTCCCGGATCCGTACGTTCTTGCATGACTTCCAGGAGAAGTGCCTCGCTGTGGAGACCGAATCCGGTGGCCTCGTGCAGGGCTTCCGGGAGGAGTTCGCCGACGGTACCGGGCTCACCGGCTGGCTCGTGCTCCGCGGCATTTCCGACCATGCCGACGCAGCGAAGGGTCACCGCGACCACGACCTGGCGGCCCGAAACGCCGCCCGGGCGTTCCACCGCGTACTGCCCTACCTGTGGGACGCACGCCGCTGACAGGTGCTGTCCGGACCCGGTCCGGACAGCACCAGCCGTACCAGGAGGATGCGATGCCAGGTCCGACGCGCGCCTGGCCACCGCGCAGGCGCGGTCTGTTCAGCCACCGGCTGGACACCGTGATCACCGTCCTGCTCGCCCTGGCGCTCGGTCTGCTCGGCGTCCTTGACGTGGTCGACACCGCCACCGTGGCTGCCGCGACGCTGGGAACACTGGCCCTGCTCACCACGACGGTGGCCGGGGAGCGCCGGCAGCTGGACCAGGTGGTGCGCCGGCTGGACGGCGCGGTACGGCTGATCCGGCACCTGCCGGTCCAGCCCTCCGGCGCGATGTCGCTACGGGCCTCGACCTCTGGTGCAGACGTCGACCTCACCGACGTCGAGGACATCGCCCTCATCGGGGTGACCCTCGGCCGGACCCTGCGTAACCAGGTCGACCAGATCGCCAGCCGGCTTGCCGCAGGTGCCCGGATCAGGGTCGCGCTCATCGACCCGGCGACCTCCGTACCGGCCGAGGCCGCCCGGCGGGCCACCCTGCCGGACGACCGGGACATCTTCGTCAACCGGGCCCGGCCTACTCTCGACCTGCTACGCGAGCTGGCCCGTACCGCCCGTCCCGGCACCGGCTCCCTGGAGGTACGGTTGCTGCCGCTCGTGCCGGCGTCGGGGATGATCCTGCTGGACGCCGACGAGGAGACCGGACGCATCCACGTCGACCTCTACTCACACCGCCCGTCGGCAGCCGAACCGATGATGACGCTGACCACCGCCAGTCTGCAGTGGTACCGACACTTCCGTGACGAGTTCGAACACCTCTGGCGGCACGGACGGCCGGTCGACCTCACCCGCGCTCCGGTGCCCTGACCGGCCGCTCTGGTTCGGCCCGGCTGCGGTGCAGGTGGCGTACGCTCGGGCGAGCTATCAGTGCAGGCCGCCGGGGTCGCTGCGCCACCGCTGGCGAAGCAGGGAGCAGGAGGACATGGAACTGGCCATCGGGCTCTTCTGCCTGATTTGTATAGTTGTGGCAGTCTTCGCCGGGTACGGCGTCGCAGTGTACAACGGACTGGTCACTGCCCGTAACGCGTTCCGGAACGCGTTCGCCCAGATCGACGTCCAGCTGACCCGACGCCACGACCTCATCCCCAACCTCGTCGAGGTTGCCAAGGGGTACATGAGACACGAACGTGAGGCGCTCGAAGCGGTGATCGCCGCCCGCGGCGGCGCGGTCGACGCGCAGGCCGCCGCGACCGGCAAGCCGGGTGACCCGGCGGCGATGCAGCAGCTCGCCGGGGCCGAGAACATGCTGACCCAGACCCTGGGCCGGTTGTTCGCGCTCTCCGAGGCGTACCCGGACCTCAAGGCCAACCAGAACATGATGCAGCTGACCGAGGAGCTGACCTCGACCGAGAACCGGGTCGCGTTCGCCCGGCAGGCCTACAACGACGCGGTGATGGGCTACAACAACAAGCGGGAGCGCTTCCCCGGCAGCATCGTGGCGAACATGTTCTCATTCAGCCCGGCCGCCCTGTTCGAGGTCGACGATCCGCAGCAGCGGCAGGCCCCCCGGGTGACCTTCTGACCGGCATGAACTTCTTCGAACGGCAACGTCAGGTCCGGCGGGTCTCCGCCCGGCTGGTCGCCCTGTTCGTGCTCGCCGTGGTCGGCATCGTGGCCGTGGTCGACCTCGCCGTGTTCGTCGTCTTCGACGGCGCGTCCCGGCAACCGGCCGCGCTCCTCGGCATGCTGGTGGTGACCAGCCTGGCGACCGTCGCGGTGATCGGCCTGGCGGCGCTGGTCCGCACAGTCACGCTGCGCGGTGGCGGCGGACGGGTGGCCCGGGAGCTCGGCGGCGTACCGGTGCCGCCGGACACCACCGACCCGCAGCTGCGCCGGCTGCGCAACGTGGTCGAGGAGATCGCCATCGCCTCCAGCGTGCCGGTTCCGGAGATCTACCTGCTGCCGCGCGAGGAGGGGATCAACGCGTTCGCCGCCGGCTGGTCGACCTCGGACGCGGCGATCGCGGTCACCCGGGGCACGCTGGAGCGGCTCAACCGCGACGAACTGCAGGGCGTCATCGCCCACGAGTTCAGCCACGTGGTCAACGGCGACATGCGACTCAACATCCGGCTGATGGGGCTGCTGTTCGGCATCCTGTTCCTGGCGGTGATCGGCCGTGGCCTACTGCGCACCGGATTCGTCAGCGGTGGCCGCTCCCGCAGCGACAACCGGGGCGGCAACCCGCTACCACTGATCGGGCTGGCGATGGTCGCCGCCGGGTACGTCGGTGTGCTGGTCGGCCGACTGATCAAAGCGTCGGTGTCCCGGCAGCGCGAGTACCTGGCCGATGCCTCGGCCGTGCAGTTCACCCGGCAGACCGCCGGGCTGGCCGGTGCGCTCAAGAAGATCGCCGGGCTGCCCGCCGGGTCACAGCTGAATAGTCCGAAGTCCGAAGAGGTCGGCCACATGCTGTTCGGGCCGGGTGGCAGGCTGACCGCGCTGTTCTCGACGCATCCGCCGATCATCGACCGGATCAAGGCACTCGATTCCAGCTTCGACGCGGACGAGCTGACCACGCTGTCCCGGCGGTGGGCGGCGGCCCCGCCGTCCGGGCTGGCCGAGGACCGCGCGCTCGGGCTGACCGGCGGCACCCCGGGCGGCGCCGCGTTGCCCGCCGACGCCGCGTTGCCCGCCGACGACACCCAGGTGCCGATGGACCCGGCCCAGGTCGTCGACCGGATCGGCGCGCCGCCGGCGAGCGCCTACCAACACGCCGCCGACCTGCTCTCCCGGATCCCGCAGGAGCTGACGGAGCAGGCCCGTCGACCGGACACAGTGGCACCGTTGATCCTCGGCCTGCTGCTGTCGGCCGACCCGCAGGTCCGCGCCGGCCAGCATGCCGCCATCACCCAGCGGTACGGCACCCCGTTAGCTGACGCCGCCTGGCAGGCCGGTGCGCGGACCGCCAGCCTGCACCCGATGCTACGGCTGCCGCTGGCCGAGATCGCCTTCCCCGCGTTGGCGCAGCGGTCACCGGCCGAACGCGACACGCTCGCCGACGCGATGGCCACCCTGGTCCGGGCCGACGGGCGGATCAGCGTCTTCGAATACTGCCTGTCCCGGCTCGTCGGCGATGAGCTGCGCGAATCGCTGCGGCCATCGTCGCAGCCGGGCCACGGCCGCCGTACGCTGCGCGCCAGCCAACCGGCCGTGCAGACACTGCTCAGCGTGCTCGCCCAGGCCGGGCACCCGGATCCGACCGCCGCGCAGCGGGCCTTCGCCGCCGGTGCGGCGCACGCCCTGCCCCAGGCAGCCGCCCGGTTCGCCCCGCCTGCGGGCGGCGTACTGGAGCTGGAATCGGTCTGGCCGCTCCTCGACGAACTGCGCCCGGTGGAGAAGGCCCGGCTGGTGGCGGCGGCGGTCGCGGTGATCGGACACGACGGGGTGATGACCGTGCCGGAGGTCGAGCTGCTGCGGACCATCTGCCTGATCCTGCACAGCCCACTGCCACCACTGCCGGTGCCGGCCTGACCGCCGCCCACCGCTGGCCCTGGGCCGGTCTCGTTGGCGACGTACATGGTTGAACGGATGACCGAGGCAGCGTTCGACCTGCCCGACGTCACCGCGGCCGAGCTGTTCGACCGGTTCCTGGTGTGGACGTGGCGGCCATGCTGACCGTACGGACCGCCACAGCCGCTGATGTTGATCCGTTGGCTGAGTTGCTGGCGCAGGAATGCGTGCTGGACCCGGTGGTGTCCTGGCTGATCAACGACCATGCGCTGCGGTACCTGACGATGCATCAGTTCTTCACCGCCGAGCTGGAGTTCGGCGTACGGCACGGCATCGTCGATGTGGCCGGGCACTGCGACGGGGTGGCAATCTGGTACCCACACCCGTTCGACCGGCTCCTCGGTGCAGAGCACCAGCGGCGGCGGTTGCGGGCCTGCGGCGACCGGCACGGACCGTACGCGCACTACACGTGCACCGCCGGCCGAGTGGAGCCGACAGGCCGACACCATCATCTGGCGTTCCTGGCGGCGGCACCCTGGCTGAGACGGCGAGGCATCGGGTCGGCGCTACTCGCCGCGCATCATGCCCGGCTGGACCGGATCGGGATGCCGGCCGTGGTGGAGGCGAGCAGCCAGCGACAGCGGGTGTTTCACGAACGCCATGGCTACCGGATCGTCCGGGTGGCGCACCTGCCGGCCGGCGGCCCACCGCTGTGGGCGATGCGCCGATCCGGTGACCCGGTCGACCAACCGCCCATGGCCGCAGCACTGTGCGTCGGCTGAGCCAGAAGAGCCGCACCGCTTCATTGATATGAGGCTGAGATACCTTACATCTGCGTCGTAGAGTATCTCAGCCTCACATCGATGCGTGCCGGCGAGGAACCGACCGGCCTGGTCGGGTCACCAGTTGTGCATGCTGCCGTCGGTGAGCCGGTTGACCGGCAGCGACGCCGGCGCGTACGGGTAGCGCGCCGCCGCGGACTCGTCGATGTCGACGCCGAGCCCGGGTTCCTCACCGGGCTGCAGGTAGCCGTCGGCGTAGTGGTACGAGTGCGGGAAGACCTCGTCGGTGGCCTCGGTGTGCCGCATGTACTCCTGCAGGCCGAAGTTGGGGATGCTCAGGTCGACGTGCAGCGCGGCGGCCATGCAGACCGGCGACAGGTCGGTGGCGCCGTGCGATCCGCTGCGGACGTGGTGCAGCGCGGCCAGGTCGAAGATCCGGCGCAGGTGGCTGATCCCGCCGGCGCGCACCACCGTGGTACGGACGTAGTCGATCAGCTGCTCGGTGATCAGCTGCTGGCAGTCGAAGATGGTGTTGAAGACCTCGCCGACGGCGATCGGGGTGGTCGTGTGCTGGCGGATCAGCCGGAAGCCCTCCTGCAGCTCGGCCGGGACCGGGTCCTCCAGCCAGGTCAGCCGGTACGGTTCCAGGTCCTTGCCGAGCCGGGCCGCCTCGATCGGGGTAAGCCGGTGATGGGCGTCGTGCAGCAGCTTCAGGTGCGGGCCGAACTCGTCGCGTACTGCCGCGAAGACCTGCGGGGTGTGCACCAGGTAGCGCTCGGTGGACCAGGTGGTCTCGGTGGGGATCGCGGCGTCGGCCGGCTCGTAGAACATCCGGTCCTTGCCGACCCCGTACGTCGCCGGCAGGCCGGGCACGGCGGTCTGTACGCGTACCGCCCGGTAGCCGAGGTCGACGTAGCGGGCCACCTCGGCGAGCACCTCGGGGACCGTCTCGGCGTTGGCGTGGCCGTAGACGGTGACCCCGTCGCGGCAGCGACCGCCGAGCAGCTGGTAGACCGGTAGCCCGGCGACTTTTCCCTTGATGTCCCACAGCGCGGTGTCGACTGCCGCGATGGCGCTCATCGTGACCGGGCCGCGCCGCCAGTAGGCACCCCGGTACAGGTACTGCCAGGTGTCCTCGATCCGGCTCGCGTCCCGACCGATCAGCGTCGGCACCACGTGATCACGCAGGTAGCTGGCGACGGCCAGTTCGCGGCCGTTGAGGGTGGCGTCGCCGACGCCGGTCACACCGTCCGAGGTGACAATCTTCAAGGTAACGAAGTTGCGGCCCGGGCAGGTCACAATAACCCGGGCGTCCACGATCCGCATCGACCAGTCTCCTCGTCTGTGCGGCGGCCGGCTGCCGCTCGCCGCCGAGGTTAGCCGAACCGACGATGCCGGGAAATCCGGGCGGCGGGAAGATCCGGGCGCGGCACCGGGTTGGGCACAGGTGTGATCGACGTACCGCTCTCCGTCCTCGATGTGGCCCCAGTCGCCACCGGCAGATCCGTCGGTGAAGCGCTGCGGCACACCACCGAGCTGGCCCGCCGAGTCGAGCAGCTCGGCTACCACCGGTTGTGGGTGGCCGAGCACCACAACATGCCCGCCATCGCCAGCTCGGCCCCGGCGGTGCTGCTCGCCCACCTGGCCGCGGCCACCTCAACGATCCGAGTCGGCTCCGGCGGGGTGATGCTGCCCAACCATCCGCCGTTGGTGGTCGCCGAGCAGTTCGGCACGTTGGAGGCGCTGCACCCGGGCCGGGTCGATCTCGGCATCGGCCGGGCCCCGGGCACCGACCAGGCCACCGCACTGGCGCTGCGGCGCACCGTGGCCGGGCTGGGCGCTGAGACGTTCCCGCAGGAGCTGGCGACCCTGATCGGCTATCTGCGCGGTGACGCCGGGCCGATCGCCGCGACCCCACACGCCGGGCAGTCACCGGCGATCTGGCTGCTCGGTTCCAGCGGATTCAGCGCCCAACTCGCCGGCACCCTGGGCCTGCCGTTCTCCTTCGCACACCATTTCAGTGCGGCCAACACGCTGCCGGCGCTCGCGCTGTACCGGCAGCATTTCCGCCCATCGGCGTGGTTGGACCGGCCGTACGCGATGGTCGCGGTCAACGTCGTCTGCGCCGAGTCGGACGAGCGGGCCGAGTGGCTGTCCGGCCCGGCCGCCCTGGCGTTCCTGCGGCTGCGCGCCGGGCGGCCGGAGGCACTGGTCAGCCCGGAGGAAGCGGCCGCCTATCCGTACACGGATCTCGAGCTGCAATTCATCCGCCAACGCAACGAGGAGCAGGCGGTCGGCTCCCCCGACACGGTCCGGCGGGCGCTGCACGAGTTGCGCGAGCGCACCGGTGCCGACGAGCTGATGTTGACCACGATGGTGTACGACGTCGCCGACCGGGTGCGCTCGTTCGAGCTGGTGGCCGGTGACCCGGGCCACCCCACGGACGGCGATCAATAGCCGGAAACAGGAGCTTCATCAGCTGGTCACCGCCGCGCGACGGTCCGCTGGCTATCGTCTCTGGCAGGTGATGGTTCGACGCACGAGATCACGCGTGGGGTGGATGTCGTCGCGTCCGCCGACGGGGGACCGGGTTCCGGTCCCCCGTCGGCGCGTCTACGGCCGCCGGCTCACTCAGCCGGCCGCCGGACTCACTAGAAGGTAGACATTCACCTCAAGTAGACGTTCGGCGTCGGTGGTGCCGGCATGTTGGCGCCAATGAAGAACGACGGGTGTGGCGGCTGGTTGTAGGCGGTGTTCTGCCAGGCGACCGCCACCCGGTACTGCGGGTCGTGCATCAGGGTGTGGATCCGTCGGTCAGTGGTGTGCGGTGTGGCGTAGATCCGCAACGCGCGGGAGTCGCTGGTCCGCCAGATGACCTCCTCCCGCCAGTCGCCGAACAGGTCGGCCGACAAAGCGGGGGTCGCCTTGGTGCCGTTGTTCGACGCCACCCCGGAGCCGGTCAGCAGCCGGGTGTCGCCGGAGGTGCCGTACTTGTCGATCCGGGTCCGGTCGAGCAGTTCCCGGACGGGGTCGCCGTCCCACCAAATCACGAAGTTGGCCGACGACGGCTTGCGTCCGACGTTGCCACCGGTCGGCGACCGCAGCTCGGACACGGCCGACGACCAGGATTCGGCACCGGCGCTGCCTGCCCAGATGTCCGCCGACACGCCCCGGCCGTTGTCCCCGCCGGTCGGTGTCTGCCAGATGATCTGCCCGGTGCGGGCGTCGATCAGCGCCGACGACGGCTTCGAGCCGTCCTCCTGGACCTTGAAGTACTCCAGCCCGGACCGCCCCGGGTCGAGGTCACCGAGGTGTCCGGCGTCGCCGTGGTTCAGGCTGGTGTTCCACAGCCCGCGACCGTTGTCGTCGATGGTGGCACCGCCGAAAACGATCTCGTCGCGGCCGTCGCGGTCGACGTCCGCGATGGACAGCGAATGGTTGCCCTGCCCGGCGTAGCTGCCGTTGCCTGACGAGTTGGAGTCGAAGACCCACCGTTGAGTGAGGCTTCCGTTGCGGAAGTCCCAGGCGGCGATGACGGTGCGGGTGTAGTAGCCGCGTGACATGATCAGGGACGGCCGCCGGCCGTCCAGGTAGGCGGTGCCGGCGAGGAACCGGTCCACCCGGTTACCGTACGAGTCGCCCCAGGACGACACGTTGCCCCGGGCCGGCACGTAGTTGACGGTGGACAGGGCGGCACCGGTCCGACCGTCGAACATGGTCAGAAACTCCGGACCAGATAGCACGTAGCCCGACGAGTTGCGGTAGTCGGCGCCGGAGTTGCCGATGACATTGCCCCGGCCGTCGCGGGTGCCGTCGGCGGTCTTCATCGCCACCTCGGCCCGGCCGTCGCCGTCGTAGTCGTACACCTGGAACTGGGTGTAGTGGGCACCTGCCCGGATGTTGCGGCCCAGGTCGACGCGCCACAGCCGAGTCCCATCGAGCCGGTACCCGTCGACGTAGACGTTGCCGGTGTAGCCGGAGTGCGCGTTGTCCTTGGCGTTGGACGGGTCCCACTTCAGGACGATCTCGTACTGTCCGTCACCGTCGAGGTCGCCGACGCTGGCGTCGTTAGCCGAGTAACTGTAGCTCTCCCCGGACGGGGTGGTGCCGCCCGGCGGCACCTGCAGCGGCACGTCCAGGTAACCGTTGGCGAAGATCAACGAGGCTGGCGACGCGGGCTGCTCGGTGCCAGCGACGACCGCCCGGACGGTGTAGCTGGCATTGGACGCGGCACCCGCGTCGTAGTAGTTGGTCGACGCGGTGACCGGCGACGAGGTGATCCGGGAGGAGCCACGGTAGACGTGGAACCCGGTACCGGCGGCCTCGGTGCCGAGCAGCCGCCAGGAGACCAGGTTGCCGGATCCGGACCGGACGCTGATCAGCCCACGGTCGAGGTCCTCCATCTGCTTGGCGCCGGGCCCCGGCGTCGGCGGCGAGGTGGTGGGCGGAGGCGCCGTGGTCGGTGGGGCGGTCGTCGGGGGTGCCGTCGTCGGGGGTGGTGCGGTGGTCGGCGCGACGCCGCCGGTGCAGGTGGTCCCGTTGAACGCGAAGGTCGTCGGCACCGGATTGCTGCTGTTGTTCCAGGATCCGTTGAAGCCGAACTCGGTGCTGGCGTTGGTGGCCAGGTTCCCGTTGTAGCCGACGTTGTCTGCGGTGACCTGGGCACCGCTCTGCGTCACCGCCGCGTTCCACGCCTGGGTGATCGTCTGCCCGGCGCCGAACGACCAGGTCAGCTGCCAGGATGTGACGGGGTCACCGAGGTTGGTCACGGACACGCTGGCGCCGAAGCCACCGGGCCATTGGCTGGTGACGCGGTAGTCGACCGCGCAACCGGCGGCCGCGGCGGCCGACGGCGCGAGGATCGTGGTGGCCACGCCGGCACCGATCGCGGTGGCCGCCGCAGTCGCGGCCGCGAGCAGGGCTCGGCGGGGGTTCCCGGGCTGGGACCAGGGGTTGCTGAGAGGGACGTTGCGCATGGAAGTCTCCAGGGAGCAGAGGGCGGACGGCACCTGACGGACGTCCCGGCTGCCCGGCCGGGGGGCGTACGCCCGGTGGCGCTGCGCTGGATCGGTCGACCGCAGTACGGCGGTCGTCGGTCGGCTCCCGTGCAGGCCAATGCTAGGGCAATCGCTTTCCTCGCTCAATGTCGATGTCCGTCGGCACCTGACGGGGTTGGTGCCGATGGTTCCGGTTGCCCACCGGCTGGTCCGGCTCCCGCAGCACCAGGAGCCCACCGGGCGGGACCCGGACCCGCCGGCTGCCCCGGCCGCGTCCCAAGATGCCGGTGACACCGGCCGGGGCGCCCGGCCACCGGCCCGGACCGCCGCCCATGGTCAGCAGCACGTCACTGGCGGGCAGGAACTCGCCGGCCACCATGATCTCCCCGGACGGCAGGACGCCACCGGAGACCAGCACGTCACCGGTGGCCGCCACCACCGCTTCCTCCCGGCCATGGTTGAACAGGAACAGCCACCGGGTGGTGCCGTCCACCCGGCGTACCGCCTCCACCCCGGCGGGCGCGGCGGGCAGTACCGGTGCCACCCCGGCCTCGGCGGCGACCACCGCCAGCAGCTCCCGGTAGCCGTCGTCGTCCAGTCTGGTGGACAGGTACCAGGCGGCGCCGGCACCGACCGAGCGGCGGGTCACCGCCGGCTGACCGGCCAGCACACCATCGACGTAGTCGAGCACCGGCTCGGCGGCACCGGCCTCGAAGCGTTCCCGCCACAGCCGGCCGGTACGCCCGCCGGACAGTCGCACCGTGCCGTCCGGACCGAGCGGCAGGAACTCCTCACTGCGGACGCCGAGCAGCTCACGCAGGGCACCTGGATATCCGCCCAGCCGGACCCGGGCGTCGGGGTCGGCGACCCCGGACAGGTAGCTGACCACCAGATAACCGCCGGTCCGCACCCAGTCGGCGAGGGTGTCCGCGACGGCGTCGTCCATCAGGTACAGCGCGGGCAGCACCAGCATCCGGTAGCCGGTCAGGTCCAGTGGTCCGGTCGCCGGGCAGACGAAGTCGGTGGTGATCCCGCACCGCCACAGCGCCCGGTGCGCGGCGGCCACCTCGTCGGCGTACGAGATGTGCCCCGACGGCAGCCCGGGATGCTGCAGCGCCCACCCGCTGGCGGCGTCCCAGCCGATCGCGGCCCGGGCCGCCACCGCGGCGGTGTCGGTCGCGGCGAGCAGCCGCAGCGCCTCGCCGAGCTGTACCGCCGACCGGAAGGTCCGGGAGTCGGCACCGGCGTGCGGCACCATCGCCGAGTGGAACGCCTCGGCACCGCCGCGCGGCGCCCGCCACTGGAAGAACATCGCGCCCCGGGAGCCGCGTGCGACGTGGGCGATGCTGTGCCGCAGCATCCGGCCGGGTTCCTTGGCGTAGGCGGTCCCCTCGGCGTACCGGTAGATCAGGTTGGGGGCGCTCTCCATCAGCAGCCAGGGCCGGTGCCGGCCCGCCGATGGCGGTGATCCGTCCCCGGTGACCGGGCGTGACCAGGACCGGGCGAGGTCGGCGGCGAGCGCGGTCTGTTCCTCGGCCCGGCCGTCGGTCTCGGTCGGATAGTGGTCGACGGCGATCAGGTCGATCTCCCGCGCCCACCGGGCGTGGTCCACCGGGACCCAGTCGCCGAACACATAGTTGGTGGTGACCGGCACGTCCGGCGTGTGTTCGCGGAGCAGGTCGCGCTGGTCGCGATAGGCGGCGAGCAGTTCGTCGGACCAGAACCGGCGGAAGTCCAGCACCTGCGTCGGGTTGGTCAGGTACTGGGTGGCGCGCGGCGGGTCGATCTGCGTCCATTCGGAGTAGCACTGGCTCCAGAAGGCACCGGTCCACGCCTCGTTGAGCCGGTCCAGGTCACCGTAGCGCTGCTGCAGCCACCGCCGGAACGCGTCGGCCGCGTGCGGGCAGTGGCAGACTGTGCCGTACTCATTGTGCACGTGCCACATCGCCAGCGCCGGGTGGTCGCGGTAGCGTTCGGCGAGCATCGCGGCGATGCGCCGGGCCGCGACGCGGTACGCGGGGGCGGCCGCGCAGTACGTGTCCCGGCTGCCGTGCCGCAGCCGTACCCCGTCGGCGGTGACCGGCAGCGCGTCGGGGTGGGTGAGGGAGAACCACGGCGGCGGCGAGGCGGTCGGGGTGGCCAGGACGACCCGGATCCCGCCCTGCTGCAGCAGGTCGAGTGCCCGGTCGAGCCAGTCGACGGTGTACTCGCCGGGGTGCGGTTCCAGCCGGGACCAGGCGAACACCCCGACGGTGACCAGGTTGACCCGGGCGCGACGCATCAGCTCGACGTCCTCGACCCAGGTCGTCTCCGGCCACTGCTCGGGGTTGTAGTCCCCGCCGTAGCAGAGCCCGTCGAGTCCTTTTGGCCAGCGCATCGGCGCTCCCTCCGACGTTGACAGTTTGTTGGATTAGCAAAGAAACTAATTTAGTCGCCCCCAGGCCGCTGGTTCCACCAGGGAGCGTCGAGCCCCGGACCGACGAGGAGAGCCCATGCCGTACCGTCCGCCCCTGGTCCCCCATGAAACATTCGTGGCCGACCCGCCCGACCTGCCGGTCCGCGCGCCCGGCGAGGAGGGCTTGTCCGCGCTGGTCCGCGCCGAGTTGCTGGGCACCGATGCTGCCGGGATCACCTGCAAGGGCAGCACCGCCGACGGTGAGACGCTGACGGTCGCGGTCAGCGCCGCCGGAGAGGGGGTGATCCGGGTCCGGCTGAGCGCGACACCCGACGCCCGCAGCCGGTCGGCCCGGGCGCTGCCGCTGGTCGATCCACGCCCGTACCCGGCCACGGTCACCGTGGCCGGCGGCACGGTACGCGTCGACGCCGGAAAGGTCGTCGCCGAGCTGCGGCTCGACCCGTGGCATCTGCGGTTCCTCGACCGGCAGGGTCGGGTGCTGCTCAACCAGAACCGGGGCGAGCGCGACATCAGCGGCCGGCTGCGCACCCTGCCGTTCGGCCGGTCCCTGGTCGACGGCTCCGTCGCCGCGTACCACGAGAGCTTCGACGCGCCCGGCGACGAACGCTTCGTCGGGCTCGGCGAGAAGTTCACCCGGCTGGACAAGCGCGGCCAGCGGGCGCTGATGTGGAACTTCGACGCCTTCGGCAGCGAGTCGGACCGGTCGCACAAGAACGTCCCGCTGTACCTGTCCGACCGCGGCTACGGGGTGCTGGTCGACAGCGGCATGCCGGTGGAGTTCGACATCTGCTCCTCCACGCACAGCTGCGTGCAGATCCTGGTGCCGGACGACCTGATCGACTACTACGTGATCGCCGGCCCCACCCCCGCCGAGATCCTGGACCGCTACGACCGGCTGACCGGCCGACCGGTGCTGCCACCGAAGTGGGCGTTCGGCACCTGGATCTCGTCCGGCTTTTTCGTGGACAGCCAGGAGAAGGTCCTGGAGCGGGCCCGACGGATCCGAGCCGACCGCATCCCGTGCGACGTGCTGCACCTGGACTGCTACTGGCAGGCCGACGGCGCCTGGTCCGACCTGGCCTGGGACGTCACCAACTTCCCCGACCCGGCCGGCATGCTGGCCACCCTCGCCGAGCAGGGGTTCAAGGTGAGCCTCTGGATGAACCCGTACATCATGACCGGCAGCCCGGTCTTCGGGCAGGCCGACGCGGCTGGCTACTTCCTGCGCCGCCCGGACGGCTCCACCTACATCGCCGACGTCTGGCACGGATCCTACCCGGTCTGCGGGATCGTCGACTTTACCAACCCGGCGGCCACCGAGTGGTTCACCGGCCTGCTAGGCGACCTGCTGCGGCAGGGCGCGATGGTGTTCAAGACCGACTTCGCCGAAGGGGTGCCGGCCGACGCGGTGGCGCACAACGGGATGACCGGCGTCGAGCTACACAACGTTTACACGCTGCTGTTCAACGACGCGGTCGCGGCGGTCACCCAGGAGGTCGCCGGGCACGGCATGGTGTGGGCCCGGTCGTCGTTCCTCGGCGGGCAGCGGCATCCGGCCCAGTGGAGCGGCGACGTCAACGCCACGTACCCGGGGATGGCCAGCACGTTGCGCGGCGGGCTGTCGCACGGCCTGTCCGGCGTACCATTCTGGAGTCACGACGCCGGCGGCTTCCACGGCACCCCGACCCCCGACCTGTACGTGCGGTGGGCGCAGTTCGGGGCGTTCTCGCCGCTGGTGCGCTTCCACGGCACCACCAGCCGGCTGCCGTGGGACTTCCCCGACGACGCCGCGCGGGACGCGGTCGAGGCGATCCGGCTGCGCTACCGGTTGATGCCCTACCTCTACTCGGCGGCGGTCACGGCCGCCCGCACCGGTGCCCCGATGATGCGGGCGCTGCTGGTCGACTCGCCGGACGACCCGGCCGCGTGGGGTGCCGAACTGGAGTACCGGCTCGGCTCCGACCTGCTGGTCGCGCCGATGATCAATCCGGACGGGCGGCGGCACGTCTACCTGCCGGCCGGTGACTGGGTCGACCACTGGACCGGGCGGACCCACCCCGGCGGACGCCACCTGCCGGTCGAGACTCCGCTGGAGCGGATCCCGTTGTTCGTCCGGCACGGCGCGCTGATCCCGACGACCGGACCGGGAGACACCGTCGGCGACGGTCCGTTCGCCGACGTGACCCTGGTCAGTTGGGGCGGCGTCAGCGCCGAGACGGTCGTCTGCGACGTCGACGGCGACACCACGGTCCGGGCGGTACGCGACGGCGACACGTTGCGGGTCAACCTCGACGGGCCGCTGCCGGTCCGCCGGGTCGAGGTCGTCGCGGTGACCGGCACCGAGCCGCCGGCCACGGTGCTGCTCGACGGCGTACCGCTCTGACCAGCGGTGCCGGCCGGTCAACCCTTGATCGCGCCGGTGATGACGCCCTTGGTGAAGTGCCGCTGCACGAACGGGAAGATCACCACCGCCGGCAGTACGGTGATCACCACCACGGCCATCTTGACCGCCAGGGTCGGCGGGTACGCGGTGACCCCGGGGATGTTCACCGGCGCGCCGGTGACCGACGGCGACTGGCCGGCCAGGATGTAGCTCTGCAGCACCCGCTGGATCGGCCACTTGTCGTTGTCGTCAATGTAGAGCACCGCGTTGAAGTACGCGTTCCAGTAGCCGACGGCGTAGAACAGCCCGACGACGGCGATCACCGCCCGGGACAGCGGCAACATGATCCGCCACAAGATCCGGAACTCCCCGGCACCGTCGATGCGTGCCGCGTCGATCAGCTCGGCCGGCACGTTCATGAAGAACGCCCGGATCACCACCAGGTTGAACACGCTGATCGCGGTGGGCAGGATCAGCGCCCACAGGTTGTTCTTCAGGCCCAGCCCGGTCACCACCAGATAGCTCGGCACCATGCCGGGATAGATCAGGAAGGTGAGCAGGAACAGGAACAGCAACGGACGGTGCGCGACCGAGTCCTTGCGGGACAGCCCGTACGCCGCCAGCACCGTCAGCACCAGGCTGAACGTCGTGCCGACGACGGTGACCAGGGTGCTGACCCACACCGCCCGGCTGATCTGACCGCCGGAAAGGATGTTCACGTACGCCGACAGGTCGATCTCCCGGGGGATCACCACCATGCCGCCGGTGGCGTTGATGGTCTCCCGCGACGCGAGGCTGGTCACCAGGACCGACCACATCGGGAAGATCACGGCCAGCACCATCGTGGCGAGGACGAGCCCTTTGACGCCCTGGCCGACCGGGCTCGGCGGCTCCTCCCAGACCGGCCGGCCGACGCCGGGGCGCCGCCGTCGGGGCGGCTGGTTCACCGGGTCGAGCCTGGGTCGGCGCCCGGCGGCCAGCGTACGTGCGATGCTCACCTGGAATACACTCCCTGCTCGCCGAGGCGGTGGGCGAACTTGTTCGCGGCGATGATCAGCACCAGCCCGATGACGCCCTTGAACAGGCCGGCGGCGGCACCCATCCCCCACTGCTGCGGGATGATCGCCTGGTAGTAGACGTAGGTGTCGAGCACTTCGGCGGCCTGCCGGCCGACCGCCTCACGCTGCAGGATGAACTGCTCGAACCCGACGGTGAGCGCGTCACCGAGCCGCAGGATCAGCAGCAGGATGACGACCGGACGTAGCCCGGGCAGGGTGATGTGCCACAGCCGTCGCCAGCGCCCGGCACCGTCGGCCGCCGCCGCCTCGTAAAGATTCTGGTCGATGGCGCTGAGCGCGGCCAGGAAGATGATCGCCCCCCAGCCGACGTCCTTCCACACGGCCTCCGCGGTGACCAGCACGATGAACGTGTCCGGGTTGCCCATCACGTTGAGCGGGTTGAGCCCGGCGTCGCGCATCCGCTGGGCGACCAGGCCGGCCCCACCGAGCATCTGCATGAAGAAGGTCACCACCAGCACCCAGCTGAAGAAGTGCGGCAAATAGACGACGCTCTGAATGAACCCACGCACCCGGGTCGACAGGATGCTGTGCAGCAGGATCGCCAGCAGGATCGGCAGCGGGAAGAAGAAGACCAGCTGGAACGCGGTGATGGTCAGGGTGTTGATCACCGCGTCCCAGAACGCCGGGTCACGGAACAGGGTCTCGAAGTTGCCGAACCCGATCCACTCGCTGTAGACGAACGCCTCGAACGCGTTGTCGCCGACCCAGGGGTTGTAGTCCTGGAAGGCGATCACGTTGCCCAGGGTGGGCAGGTAGTGGAAGACCAGCAGCAGCAGCGCGGCCGGCGCGGCCATCACCAGCAGCGGCCAGTCGCGGCGCAGCCGGGCCCGCAGCGGCACGGTCCGTCGGCGGGTGCGCCGACCATCCGGGGTACGGCGTGACCGGCGGTTGCCGTCCGGGGTGGGCTGGTCCGGCGACCGCCGGCTCCGGCCGTCGCCGGATCCGGCGGTCACGGACGTTTCGACCGAGGTCATCGATCGTTGTCTTCGAGCGCCTTGCGGAAGAAGTCGCGGCCCTCGTCACCGCCGCCGCTGCGCCACTCGTCGATGATCTGGTCCAGGTCGCTGGTCGGTCGGCGACCACGCAGCACGTCGAGGATCTTGTCCTCGGTCGGCTGCAGCACCCGCGACAGGTTGGCCGGCAGCTCGAACTTGATCCCGGCCCACGGGTTCGGCTCCAGGTACTTCACCGTCTCGTTGGAGTAGTCCAGCAGGGCCTCGACGAAGCCGGGGACGTCGGCGGTCTGCACGATGGTCGGGTAACGCCCGACAATGAAGGTGTACTGGTCGGCGATCTCCTGCCGGCCCAGCTCGGTCAACTCCGGACTGCCGTCGGCGCTGACCGTGTGGTGCTGGTCGGCGACCCCGTACTGGCGCAGGTGGTACTCCTCGGTACCGAACGGCGCGGCGCACCAGTTGAGCACCCGCAGGATCTCCTCGACGCGCTCCTTGCCCAGCCCTTTCTTGATGAAGGTGTAGAAGATCGGCGTCTCCCCGCCCCAGGCGACCGGGGCGCTCTGCCCGTCGGCGGAGAAGATCGGCACCGGCCGCATGTCGAACGTCGGGGTGATCTGTCGCTGCTCCGAGTACATGCCGCGCCAGGCGCCGACGCCGTCCTCGTAGCAGACCATCTTGCCGCTGTTGAACAGCTGCTTGGCGTCGGCGGCGCCGCTGCTCTCCACGATGTCCGGGTGCACCAGCCCTTCGGCGAACAGTCTGGTGGTGAACTCCAGGGCCTCGCGGTACTCCTCGGTCTCGTACTTGAATTCCAGGCCGCCGCCGTCGGTGCGCCGCCAGCCGCCCTGCGAGCCGGGCACACCGTAGAACATCTGCACCATGTTGAAGATCGAGCCGAAGGCCCAGACGCCGTTGGCCGGATCGGTCATCGCCTTGCCGAACTCGTGCAGCTCCTCAATGTTCTTTGGGGCCTGCACGCCGGCGGCGTCGGTGAGGTCCCTGCGGTAGAACAGCGCGTACGGGAACGGGCCGTCGGTCGGCCACGGGACGGCGGCCAGCCGACCGCCCCAGACCGCGTACTGCCAGGCCCCGGTCGGGAAGCTGGCCAGGTGGGGGTAGGCCAGCGCGGCGTCACCGGCCAGGTGGTCGGTCAGGTCCTCGAACAGCGCCGAGACCGCGTCGGAGAACCGCGGAATCTTGTCGATCTCCCAGTTCGGGGCGCAGAGCAGGTCCGGCACGTCGCGGGCACCGAGAATGGCGCTCAGCTTGTCGGCGTAGGTGTTGCCGTCCTGGACGCTGAAGTCGATCGGCACGCCGAGCCGCTCGTTGACCGCCTGCAGGTAGGCGTTGCGGTCGATGCCGGGCGGGGTTGGCCCCCACCAGGGAGTCATCGCGGTGAGCGGTTCACCGCTGCTGCCGGGCGTCTCGGTGACCGCCCGGACCAGGTCGGTCGGATACGTCAGGTAGCCGTCGGCGATCGGGCGTACCCCGGCGATGTCCGGGGTGAGCAGCTCGACCGGCTGGTACCTGGGCAGAACCGCGCTGACCGCGTCGACGTCGGTCGCCGTGCCCTGGGTGCCGGCCGGCCGGCTGCAGCCGGAGAGAAAGCCGCCACCGGCCATCGCGGTGGCACCCAGGCCGACCAGGCCCAGGAATCGACGTCGATTGGTGGCCGCGCCCGCGAGGGATCGATCCACGGCGCGCTCCCTTCGTATCGGCGAGCCAGGCATCCCGGCGACGATGGGACGAACCAGCTCGAGATGGGGGTGTGGGGGTACGGTTTGCACGCTAGAGTTAGTTCGTCTGCTGACTAAACAAAGTAGCCGACGGTGACAGGCGCCACAAGGGAGGCCGACATGACGCGAACCGCCGGTGGCGGCCAACCCCGCGGTGACCGCCGCGACACGCCGGCCCGCCGGGCATCCGGCCCGAGCCACCCGGCCGGGACCCGGGGCGTAACGTGATCACCATGCGGAGCGGCCCGCAGCCAGCGGACCTGACCGACGTACGCGCCACCAACCTCGCGGTCGTGCTGCGCTACGTCCGAACCAACGCGCCCTGCTCCCGGGCGGACATCGCCGGTGCCACCGGGCTCAACAAGGCCACCGTCTCCAGCCTGGTCGCCGATCTGATCGACCGCCGCCTGGTCCGGGAGATCGGCCTCACCGAACACCGCATCGGACGCCCGGCCACCATGCTCGTCGTCGATGGCGACGCGTACGCCGCGATCGGCATCGAGATCAGCGCCGACCACCTGACCGCGGTCGCGCTCGACCTGGCCGGCGGTGAGCTGCTGTCCTGGCGACGCGCCTTCACCGGGCTGGCCGCCACCCCGGGCAAGGCAGCCAGCACGGTGGCCGCACTGGCCGGCCGGGCGGTGAACCGGGTGACCCGGCAGGGGCGGCAGGTCCTTGGGCTCACCGTCGGGGTACCCGGCCTGGTCGACCAGCAGGGCCGGGTCAGCCTCTCCCCCGAGCTGGGCTGGCGCGACGTCGACCTGCACGCCGATCTGGTTCGCGCGCTGCGCGGGCCGGCGTACGAGGTGGTGGTGGACAACGACGCCCAACTGGCCGCGCTCGCCGAGCACCGGCACGGGCCGTACGCCGGCACCGCGAACCTGGTGCACCTGACCGGCGGTGCCGGCATCGGCGCGGGGCTGGTGGTGGACGGACGGCTGCTGCACGGCGCGCGGGGGTTCACCGGCGAGGTCGGTCACATCCAACTGGATCCGCAGGGTCCGCCGTGCCGCTGCGGGGCGAACGGCTGTCTGGAGGCGTTGGCCGCCGTCCCGGCGCTGATCCGCCGGGTGCTGCCGGACGCCGAGGTCGACGGGCCGGTCGCCGACTTCGCGCCGGAGATCGACCGGGTACGGGCGGCGGCCCGCGCCGGGGATCCGGCGGCGCTCAACGCGCTCGACGAGGTCGGCCGCAACCTCGGCACCGGGGTGTCCATCCTGGCCAACCTGATCAACCCCGAAGTGGTGCTGCTCGGCGGCTACTACGTCCCGCTCACCCAGTGGCTGCTGCCGGCGGCCCGGCAGCAGCTCGCCGACCGTACGGTGGCTCCGGCGGCCGGTGGCACCGAGCTGGCAGCCTCCGATCTGGCCGGCGGCGCGGCGGCGATCGGCGGCGCGGCCCGGGCGATCGCCGCGATCGACAACGGCCGTATGCCGGCCCGCCCGACCGACTGACCGCACCGGCGGCCGCCGCCCGGCTGACCAACGGCCCACTGCGGCGACCCGGGTCGGCGGCGGCTGACATCAATTTTGTGCCGGGCAGCCCCTTGACCGTCCGTACTGATGGATGTCAACCTCAAAGGGCTCCACGGTTAACACGGCTGAAATCGTGTCGACAGTGGAGCGTTTTTGGGACGGTCATCGAAGCGCTTCGAGCCAGCGCTTCCCGGGCTGGCGGCCAACCTCCACCGCGTACCGACGCCTGCCCGTGATCCGGTGACCGCGGCGGTGCCCGCACCGCCGCAGCGACCCACACGGGTGCCCTTGCCGATCCCGGAAGGCGATCCACGTTATGAGCGACAGCACGTTCCGCGACCCCGACCAACCCGTGGCCGCCCGGGTCACCGACCTGCTCCGCCGGCTCACCCTCGACGAGAAGATCGCCCTGCTGCACCAGCATCAGCCCCCGGTGCCCCGACTCGGCCTGCCCGGCTTCCGCACCGGGACCGAGGCGCTGCACGGGGTGGCGTGGCTCGGCCCGGCGACCGTCTTCCCACAGGCACTCGGGCTGGGTTCCAGCTGGGACCCCGACCTGCTGCGGCGGATCGGCGAAGCGGTCGGCGACGAGGTACGCGCGTTCCACCACAAAGACCCCGTCGGCGTCGGACTGAACGTGTGGGCGCCGGTGGTCAACCCGCTGCGGGATCCACGGTGGGGCCGCAACGAGGAGGGCTACGCCGAGGACCCGTGGCTGACCGGGGTGCTGGCCACCGGGTACGCCAGCGGACTGCGTGGCGACCATCCCTACTACCTGCGTACCGCGCCGACCCTGAAACACTTCCTCGGTTACAACAACGAGACCGACCGGGCCACCACCAGCAGCAACCTGCCGCCCCGGGTGCTGCACGAGTACGAACTACCGGCGTTCCGCGCCCCGATCGCCGCCGGTGCCGCGGTCGCGGTGATGGCCGCGTACAACCTGGTCAACGGCCGGCCGGCACACCTGAGCCCGCTGATCGACGAGCAGCTGCGCCGGTGGACCGACGACGACGTCCTGGTCGTCGGCGACGCGGGAGCGGCCACCAACATCGCCGGCGCCCAGGGCTACCACCCGGACCACGTCACCGGCTACGCGGCGGCGCTGCGTGCCGGGATCGACAGCTTCACCGAGGACGACACCGACTCGCTGCCGACCGTCGCGCGGATCACCGAGGCGGTGGCGCGCGGGCTGCTCGCCGAACCGGACATCGACCGCGCGGTCCGCCGGATCCTCTCCGTCCGGATCCGGCTCGGTGAGCTGGATCCACCCGAACGCAACCCGTTCGCGACGACCGGCACCGATGTGATCAACTGCCCGGCCCACCAGGACCTGGCCCGGATCGCGGTACGCGAGTCGGTGGTCCTGCTGCGCAACGTACCGACAGAGTCCGGATCCGACCCGGTGCTGCCGTTGGACCCGGACCGGATCCGGCGGGTCGCGGTGGTCGGCCCGCTCGCCGACACCCTCCACACCGACTGGTACGCCGGATCGATGCCGTATGCGGTCACCGCCTGCGCCGGGCTGACCGCGCGGCTGCCGATGGCAACCGTGACCCACCACGAGGGCGTGGACCGGATCGCGTTGCGACTCGGCACTTCGGCGACCTACCTGCAGGCCAGCGGCGCGGCCGCCGGTGGACCGCTGCGGGCCGACAGCACGGCGCGCGGACCGCTGCGCGCGGTCGCGCCGGAGGCGGCGCCGCAGTGCTGCTTCGACGTGTTCGACTGGGGCGACGGGGTGGTTGCGTTGCGCAGCGTCGCCAACGGCCGCTACCTGGCCGCCGGCGACGACGGGGTGCTGGTCAACGACCGGTCCGGACCGGGCGGGTGGGTGGTCAACGAGACCTTCCGGCTGGTCCGCGCCGCCGACGGCCGCATGGCACTGCACCACCTGGCCCGGGACCGCTACGTCACGGTCGGCCCGGACGGGCTGCTGCGGGCCGAGGCCGCCAGCGTCGACACCGCCACCAGGTTCACCGTCGAGCTGGTCACCGATGGCGCCCGGGAGGCGGCAGCACTGGCCCACGACGCCGACGTGGCAGTGGTGGTGCTCGGCAACCATCCGATGGTGTGCGGGCGGGAGACCGAGGACCGGGTCGACCTGGCGCTACCCGGTGCCCAGGCGGCGCTGCTGCGGGCGGTCCGGGCCGCGAATCCGCGTACCGTGCTGGTGCTGGCCAGCAGCTACCCGTACGCGGTGGAGTGGGCCGACCGGCACGTCCCGGCGATCATCTGGTCCGCGCACGGCGGCCAGGAGTACGGCACCGGGCTGGCCGAGGTGCTCTGCGGGGACGCGGATCCGGGCGGCCGGCTCACCCAGACCTGGTACCGACGTACCGCAGACCTGCCCGACCTGTTCGACTACGACGTGATCGCCTCGGACGCGACCTACCTCTACTTCCGGGGGGAACCGCTGTACCCGTTCGGCCACGGTCTGAGCTACACCTCCTTCGACTACCGCGGCCTGCGGTTGTCGGCCACCGAGGTAGGTGCCGACGGCACGGTCGAGGTCAGCGTCACGGTGTGCAACAGCGGGGCGCGGGCCGGGACCGAGGTGGTGCAGCTATACACCCGCCAGCGGCACTCCCGGGTCAAGCAGCCGCTGCGCCAGCTGCGTGCCTTCCGCAAGATCAGCCTCGCGGCGGGGGCGCGGACCACGCTCCGGTTCCGCCTCGCCGCCGCCGACCTGGCGACCTGGGACGTCACCCGGGACCGACCAGTGGTGGAGAGCGCCCGGCACACCGTGTCGGTCGGCCGGTCCAGCGCCGACCTGGTGGCGACCACCACCCTGACCGTACGGGGTGAACGGATCGGGCCCCGCGATCCGCTGGCCGGACCGTTGTGGGCCGCTGACAACGACGACTACGCCGGCACGGCACCGGCCGACCATCCCGAGGGGCGGGACGCGGTGGGCGCGGCGGAGGACGGCGGTTGGATTGCGTTCACCGACGTCGACTTCGACTCCGGGCCCACCGCGGTCACCGCCCGCGTCGCGCACCGGCCGCCCCGGGAGGGGGCCGGAGCGGACCCCGGCGCCGCCGGCCGGGCGGCGGACGGGTCGACGGTCACCCTGCGGCTGGACGATCCGCTGGCCGGCCCGGTTGCCGGTACGCTTCCGGTACCGGCGACCAGCGGCCGCGACGACTGGGCCGAGGTACGGACGGAGCTGCACGGACTGTCCGGAATTCGAGACCTGTATCTGCTTTTCAGTACGGCAGGCGCTACGGTGAGCTACCTGAATTTCGCCGGGACCGCCACTGGCGGTCCGGCCAGGGACCTGGATGGAGGAGCCTAGTGTCAACTCCGTCACAGCCGACCGGCGCCGGGCCGGACCCCGCCGGGCCGGACCCGGCGCGGGACCGGGCCGGCAAGCGGGCCGACATGGTGACGATCGCCGACGTGGCCCGGCACGCCGGCGTCGCGGTCAGCACGGTGTCCTATGTGCTCAGCGGCAAGCGGGCGATCTCGGCGACCACCCGGGAACGCGTACTGGCCAGCATCCACGCCCTCGGCTACCACCCGCACGCCGGCGCCCGAGCGCTGGCCAGCCGCCGGGCGAACGTGATCGCGCTGGTGCTGCCGCTGCGCTCCGGGATGCATTTGCCGGTGCTGATGCAGTTCGCCACCAGCGTGGTCACCACCGCCCGGCAGTTCGACCACGACGTACTGCTGGTCACCGCCGACGAAGGCCCGGCCGGGCTGCGCCGGATCGCGGTCAGCGCCATGGTCGACGGCATCGTGGTCATGGACGTGGAGATGCACGACCCACGCGTGCCACTGCTGCGTGAACTCGAACGGCCCAGCGTGCTGATCGGTTTCCCGGCCGAGTCCGCCGGTCTGACCTGCGTCGACCTGGACTTTTATCGGGCCGGCGAGGCCTGCGTCGAACATCTCGTCACGCTCGGCCACCGGCAGCTCGCCCTGCTCGGAGCCCCTGCGGTGGTCTACGAACGGGAGACCGGCTTCGCCCACCGGACCAGGGCCGGCTTCACCGAGACGGCGACCCGCTGCGGCGTCACGGCGGTCGCCCAGCCGTGCGAGGAGAACTACGACGCGGTGCGCCGCGAACTGGCCGGGCTGCTGCACCGGCACCCGGGGCTCACCGCGCTGGTGGTGCACAACGAGGCGGCGGTCGGGCACGTCCTGGCCGCGTTGCCGACCCTGGGTCGGCGGGTCCCCGACGACATCTCGGTGGTGGCGATCTGCCCGGACGAGGTCGCCGAGCGGTCCGGTCCGGCACTGACCTCGGTGCTGATTCCGGCCGAGGAGGTCGGCCGGCAGGCGGTCAGCCTGCTGATGCGCAAGGTCCGGGGCGACGCGGTGCCGGCCGCCACGCTGCTCGACCCACGGTTGACCGTCCGGGCCAGCACCGGCCCCGCCGCCGCGCTGCCGGGCGCCGAGGCCGGAGATGCCGCCGTCGCAGGCACCGGGCCGGAGACGATGGTGGCACTTGCCCACCGTTCCGATTCCTGATCAACTCGACTGCATGGCAGGCGACGCATCCGCGCGGGGCATCACACCCGGCGCAGACACCACGGCCGGCGGGCACATGTCGGCGGACGAGTTCCGCCGGGCCGGGCACGCGGTGGTCGACTGGATCGCCGACTACTGGCAGACCCTGGAGAAACATCCGGTACGGCCGTCGGATCCGCCCGGTACGGTGGCCCGGGCGCTGCCGGTGACGCCGCCGGAGCACGGCGAGCCGTTCGACCGGATCCTCACCGACCTGGACCGGGTGGTCGTCGGTGGGCTCACCCACTGGCAGCACCCCGGTTTCTTCGGCTACTTCCCGGCCAACACCTCGGCGCCGAGCGTGCTCGGTGACCTGGTCAGTGCCGGGCTCGGCGTCCAGGGCATGCTCTGGGCCACCAGTCCGGCCTGCACCGAGGTGGAGACCGTGATGCTCGACTGGCTGGCCCAGCTACTCGAGCTGCCGCAACGGTTCCGGTCGGGCTCCACCGGTGGTGGCGTCATCCAGGACTCGGCGTCGTCGGCCACGCTGGTGGCCACCCTGGTGGCGCTGCACCGGGCCAGCGGCGGCACCTGGCGCACGGCGGGCACCGCTGCCGGCTACGCCGTCTACACCTCGACCGAGGGCCATTCGTCGATCGAGAAGGCGGCCCGGATCGCCGGGGTCGGCGATCAGGGCGTACGGCTGATCGACGTCGATCCGGTGACGCTGGCGATGCGGCCGGACGCGTTGCGCCGCGCCCTCGATGCCGACCTGGCCGCCGGGCGGCGACCGGCGATCGTGGTCGCCACCGTCGGCACCACCTCGACCACCGCTATCGACCCGGTCGAAGAGATCGGCGCGATCTGCACCGAGTACGGGGTGTGGCTGCACGTGGACGCCGCGTACGCCGGCGCGGCGGCGGTCTGCCCGGAGCTGCGCTGGACGCACGCCGGGCTGGAGCGGGCCGACTCGTACTGCTTCGACCCGCACAAGTGGCTGCTGACCGGGTTCGACTGCGACGCGTTCTGGGTGGCGGACCGGGCCGAGCTGGTCGAGGCGTTGACGGTGATGCCGGAGTACCTGCGCAACGCGCTCAGCGACGCGGGCGCGGTGATCGACTACCGGGACTGGCAGGTACCGCTCGGTCGTCGCTTCCGGGCGGTGAAGCTGTGGTTCGTGCTGCGCTGGTACGGCGCACAGGGGCTGCAGGCGCACATCCGTTCGGCGGTGGCGCACGCGGCCTGGTTCGCCGACCAGGTACGCGCCGACGACCGGTTCGAGATCGTCACGCCGGGGCCGTTCTCACTGGTCTGTTTCCGGTTGCGCGGCCAGTCCGACGAGGTCAACTCCGCCCTGCTGGCCGGGGTGAACGCCAGCGGCTCGGTGCTGCTGACCCACACCCGGGTGGCGGGCCGGTTCACCTTGCGACTGGCGGTCGGCGCGCCGCGTACCGAGCGACGGCACGTCGCCGCCGCCTGGGAGCTGATCGCGGACACCGCCACCGGGCTGCTCGCCGACCAGCAACGCCGCGACGACGGGTAGGACGAAACCCTGGCCGCCGAGCCCGATCAGGAAGCCGGCGGTCAGCCCGAGCGGGGTGAGGAACCGGCTGCGCAAGGGCCGGCTGACCCGCCGGGACGGGATCGGCCGGGCGAATCGGATCAGCAGGTACCCCCCGAGGGCCAGCAGGATCCCGGCCCATCCGACTCCGGCGAGCAGTCCGACGAGGGCGAATACCGGCAGCTTTCGCACAGCACACCTACTTGAGAGATCGAACCTATCGGCTTCGAATGCGGGGGCCGGTGCTGTTGTCAAGCACGCCGACGAAGCCGGCCGCGGCCGGAGGGGCCGGATGTCGGGCCGGGAGCAGATCACGGACGGCCGTGCGGCGGTCAGGTCCAGGCGCGCGGGTTGGCCGCGAGATCCCGGATCCGCTCAGGAAGTTTGCCGGTGGCGACGTCGGCGACGGTGACCGACTCGAGGATCTCCCGCTCGCTGGCCCGCAACGCGATCCAGACGTCCTGCAGCGCGACCGCCGCACCCTGGTAGCCGAGCTCCTCCGGCCGGTGCCCCCGCACGTGGGCGAGCGGGCCGTCGATGACCCGGATGAGCTCCGCGAGGCTGATCTGCTCGGCGGGGCGAGCCAGCCAGTAGCCGCCGTCCGGGCCGCGCTGGGCCTGCACCACACCGGCCCGGCGCAACTGCAGCAGAATTCCCTCGAGGAACTTCGGCGGGATGCCCTGGGCCCGGGCGACCTGCTCGGCGGTCAGCACGACCCGCGCCGACGCCGCAGCCGCGACCGCCAGCTCGACGGCGGCCCGCAGCGCGTAGTCGACCCGGGCAGAGAGACGCATACCTCTCAGGTTACGGCACTGTTTCCATTATCAGACCGGCCGACCGCGTCGTCAGTCATCTACCCTGGTCACCGCCGTCCGAGCGCCGGTCAGGCAGGCGGCCCGGTCACCCGCCGACCCGCCGGACCAGTCCTTCCTGCACAGCGCTGGCGATGTGCCGGCCGTCGCGGGTGAACATCCGACCGGTGGCCAGCCCGCGCCCGCCGGCGGCCGACGGACTCCAGCAGTCATAGAGGAACCATTCGTCGGCCCGGAACGGCCGGTGGAACCACAAGGCGTGGTCCAGGCTGGCCCCGATCACCCCGCCCGGACCCCAGACCTCGCCGTGCACGGACAGCACCGAGTCGAGCAGGGTCAGGTCGGAGGCGTAGGTGAGTACGCAGGCGTGCAACAGCGGATCGTCGGGCAGCTTGCCGGCGGCGCGGATCCAGACCCGCTGGTACGGGTCGGCCGGCCGGTCCCCGGGGGCGACCAGACCCGGTTCGCCGACGTACCGCACGTCCATCGGCCGGGGGATCACCGCCCAGACACCGAGCCGCTCCGGATAGCGAGCCAGCCGCTCCACCATGGTCGGCACCGCCTCCGGCGGCGGGACGTCCGGTGGCTGCGGCGCCTGGTGGTCCAGCCCGTCCTCGGGCCGGTGAAACGACGCCGACATGAAGAAGATCGGTTTGCCGTGCTGGTACGCCACCGAGCGGCGGACCGAGAAGGACCGGCCGTCGCGGATGTTCTCCACCTCGTAGTCGATTGGCTCGGCACCGTCGCCGGGACGGACGAAGTAGCCGTGCAGCGAGTGCACCAGCCGCTGCGGGTCGACGGTTCGCCCGGCGGCTACCAGCGCCTGACCAGCGACCTGGCCGCCGAAGATTCGCTGCGGCCCAACCTTGGGGCTCGTCCCACGGAACGCTGACGGCCCGGTCCGGGTCAGGTCGAGCACCTCGAGCAACTGGTCGACGGCGGCCTGCCCGCCGACCGGATCACCGGTCACTGCAACGCCCGGGCCGCCGCGGCGTCGACGAGGCTACCAAGCTGGTGCACCCGCAGCGTGTTGGTGGAGCCAGGGGTGCCGACCGGGCTGCCGGCGACGATCACCACGTACTCGCCGGGATTGGCCCGCCCGAGGCCGAGCAGTGCCTGGTCGACCTGGCGGAACATGTCGTCGGTGTGCTGCACGAACGGCATCAGGAAGGTCTCCACCCCCCAGGAGAGGGCAAGCTGGTCGCGCACCTCGGCGACCGGGGTGAAAGCCAGCAGCGGCAGCTCGCACTGCAGCCGGGAGAGCCGACGCACGGTGTCACCCGTCTGGGTGAAGGCGACCATCGCCTTGGCGCCGATCGCTCGGGCGATCTGCGACGCGGCCGAGGTGAGCGCACCGCCGTGGGTACGGGGGTCGTGCTGCAGCCGGGGCACCGAGATCGAGCCGTGCTCGGTCGTCGTGACGATCTTGGCCATGGTGCTGACCGTGAGCACCGGGTACTTGCCGACGCTGGTCTCGCCGGAGAGCATCACCGCGTCGGTGCCGTCGAGCACCGCGTTGGCGACGTCGGAGGCTTCCGCGCGGGTCGGCCGCGCATTCTCGATCATCGAGTCGAGCATCTGGGTGGCGACGATGACCGGCTTGGCGTTCTCCCGGCACAGCTGCACCGCGCGCTTCTGCACCAGCGGCACCTCGTCGAGCGGCAACTCGACGCCGAGGTCACCCCGGGCCACCATCACCCCGTCGAAGGCGTCGACGATCGCCTCCAGGTGGGTGACCGCCTCCGGCTTCTCGACCTTGGCCAGGACGGGTCGGCGAACCCCCTCCTCGTCCATGATCGCGTGGACCAGCTTGATGTCCTCGGGCGACCGGACGAATGACAGGGCGATGAAGTCGGCGCCCAGGCCGAGCGCGAACCGCAGGTCGTCGGTGTCCTTGTCCGACAGGGCCGGCACGCTGACCGCGACGTTCGGCAGCGAGATGCCCTTGTTGTTGGAGACCGGCCCGCCCTCGACGACCAGCACCCGGATGTCGTTGCCGTCCACCGCGCTGACCTCGACGGCCACCTTGCCGTCGTCGATCAGCAGCCGGTCCCCGGGGCGAACCTCCTGGGGCAGCCTGCGGTAGGTGCAGGAGACCCGCTCCCGGCTGCCGATTATGTCGTCGCTGGTGATGACGACCGAGTCGCCGGTGCGCCACTCATGCGGCCCGTCGGCGAACCGGCCGAGGCGGATCTTGGGGCCCTGCAGGTCGGCCAGCACGGCGACCGCCCGGCCGGCGACCTGGGCCGCCTCCCGGACCAGCTGGTACACCTGCTGGTGGTCCTCGTGGCTGCCGTGGCTGAAGTTCAGCCGGGCCACGTCCATGCCCGCTTCGACGAGCCCACGGATACGCTCCGGGGACGCGGTCGCGGGGCCAAGCGTACAAACGATCTTTGCGCGGCGTGTCACGCCCATGAGGCTAGTCTCTCCCCTGAACCGGCCGACCGGCCGGCCCTGTCTGATGTCCGAACGGAAGTGCCCACCAGCGCTCGGCGCTCCGCGAGACATCGTACTGGTGGGTGGAACCGCGATGGTGGACCGGCGGGCATCGACGACCGCGCTCTCAGGGTAGCGCGGTAGTTGACCATCGCGGTACGGCCGGACGGCCGACGCCCGGACGTTCGGAGATCATTCGCCGAACCGTCACATAGATCCGGTTAACTGGTCACCACACGACCGGAGGGTGGCACGGTGACACAGCGAGTACGGACACGAACGGTGACCGCTCTGATGGCGATGATCGCCACCGGTCTGGCGGCAGGGCTGGCGCCCGGGACGGCGACGGCAGGCGGTACACCGGCCGGTGGGCACGGCGGCGTCCGGTTCGCCACCTTCAACGCCTCACTCAACCGGGGCGTCGACGGCGGACTGGTGGCCAATTTGTCCACTCTGGGTGATACGCAGGCCGCCAACGTCGCCGAGATCATCCAGCGGGTCCGCCCCGACGTGCTGCTGATCAACGAGTTCGACCACGACGGCGAGGGGCGGGCCGTCGAGCTGTTCCAGCGCAACTACCTGTCCCGCGGCCAGGGCGGGGCCAGGCCAATTCACTACCCGTACCGGTTCAGCGCCCCGTCGAACACCGGCGTGCCGTCCGGGCACGACCTCAACCGCGACGGTACGGTCGGCGGCCCGGACGACGCGTACGGCTTCGGACTGTTCCCCGGCCAGTACGGCATGGCGGTCTACTCGCGTCACCCGATCGACCGGCGGTCGCTGCGCACCTTCCAGACGTTCCGCTGGCGCGACATGCCGGGAGCGCTGCTGCCGGACGACCCGGACACCCCGGAGCCCGCCGACTGGTACTCCCCCGAGGTCCTCGCGGACGTGCGGCTGCCGTCGAAGAGCCACTGGGACGTACCGGTACGGATCGGCCGGCAGACCGTGCATCTGCTGGCCAGCCACCCCACGCCGCCGGTCTTCGACGGCCCGGAGGACCGCAACGGCCGGCGTAACCACGACGAGATCCGGTTCTGGGCCGACTACGTCGTCCCGGCCCGGTCCGGTTACATCTACGACGACCGGGGCCGACGCGGCGGGCTGCGCCCCGGTGCCCGGTTCGTCATCGCCGGTGACCTCAACTCCGACCCGTACGACGGCGACGGCATCCCGGGAGCGGCTCGACAGGTCACCGGGCATCCACTGGTCGACGACCGACGGCCGCCGACGAGTGCGGGTGGGCCGGCTGCCAGCCAGCGCCAGGGCGGGGCGAACCTGACCCACGAGGGCGACTCCCGCTACGACACCGCCGACTTCGCCGACGGTACGCCGGGCAACCTTCGGGTCGACTACCTGCTGCCGAGCCGCCGCCTGCAGACGGCGGGCAGCGGGGTTTTCTGGCCGACGCCGGACGATCCACTGTTCCGGCTGGTCGGCGATTACGACCCGGCGCTGCCCGGCGGGTTCCCGACCTCGGACCACCGGCTCGTCTGGCTCGACCTGCGCTGCTGAGCGGCAGTTCCAAGCGGTCAGTCGGTGCCGGTGGCGGCGAGCGATCCCGGTGGGCGGGCGTCGCGGGAGGCGATCGCGTTCATCGGGATCTGCACTGCCCGCACCCCCATGTCGAGCCGGGCCACCTGGTAGAACTGCGCCCGGGCACGGCGGTAGTCGACGAACCCGGCCCGCCAGGTCTGTTCGTCGACTGGTTCGTCACCGGTGGCAAATGCCTCCAGCCTCCACAACGTCTCGGTGAGGGCCTGCGCGGCGGCGATGGTCGGCCCGTCGGCGAGCAGCAGGATCGACTCGAAGCACACGGACCGGTCCGACTCGGCCTGTCCGAGCCGGGCCAGCCCTTCCTCACGGCCGATCGGGCTGATCGCGGTGACCAGACCGCGGCTGGCCAGCACCCGTGAGGCGAGCAAGGCGATCTGCTTGGCGGTGGCGGCGAATTCGACGTACCCGGCGAGCCGCCGATCGTCCCACCGCACGGATTGTTCCCGGCGCCACCGGTTGCGCTCGGTGATCCCGGTGCCGACGTAGGTGAGCACCCCGCCGACGACCACCGCAAGGATGGTCGGCAGGTGTTCCAGCAGAGACATCACATTCTCCGTCGCGTCGCCGGGCCTCAGGGTAGTGAGCCGTCACAAGGTCGCGTGCCAGCACAAGGCCCGGTCCCCTCGGGGGTCTCCGCTTGCCCATGCCTTACACCGTAAGTTAGGCTGCCTTACGGCGTAAGACAGCCGGTCGCGTCCGCGGACGCCCGGCGGACGAGAAGGGGATACTCATGAGCGATCTGGTCCGCACGGCGCGGCTCACCGGCGTGTTCTACTTGGGCCTCGGCATCACCGCCATGCTCGGCTTTCTGATCGTCCGACCCCAGCTGGTCATCGCCGGCGACCCCGCAGCGACACTGGGCAACCTGGTAGGGCACGAGACGCTCGCCCGCGTCGGCGTCGCGCTCGAGCTGGGCGTCGTCGTCACCCAGGCGCTCGCCGCCGTCTGGTTCTACCGCCTCTTCCGCATCGCCGACCCGCTCGCCGCCGGCAGCATCGGCGCGTTCGGGCTGGTCAACGCGGTGGCGATCATGGGCAGTGCGGCGATGCTCGCCACGGCCGTCGAGGTCGCGGGCGCGCCGATCGGCGACGCCGCGCCGATCGTCCAGGCTCTCTATCTGGTCAGCGGCAACCTGTGGGGGGTGGGCAACCTGTTCTTCGGGCTGTGGCTCATCCCGATGGGCAGGTGTGTGATCCGGTCACGTTGGATGCCCCGACCACTCGGCTGGGTGCTCGTCATCGGTGGCCTCTGCTACCTCGCGAACGGGTTCCTGCTCTACCTCACACCCGACGCCCAGGTCGTCGCCGACCTGCTCGTGGTGCCGGCCACCGTTGGCGAGCTCTGGATGATCGGCTACCTGCTGACCGTCGGCGTCCGACGAAGGACGCCGTCCCGGGTGTTACCGCACCGTCAGGGCGGGTAGGCGAGGGTAGCGGAGAATCACGCGGATCGCCGCAATCTTTCCCGACGAGGTGGAAGTTGGCGATGATGAACCGGAGCTACCTGCGGCTGGGCGTCGCGTTGACGCTGAACGTGATCCTGGCGGTCGGGTTCGTCGTCCTGTTCGGGGTGGCGTTCTACTTCGGCCGGCAGGAGAGCTTCATCGGCGACGAGCAGTTCCTCAAGTCGATGATCCCGCACCACTCGCGGGCGATCCTGGTCTGCGAGCGGTCGGACATCACCGATCCGGAAATCATCGAGCTGTGTGGACAGATTGTCGAGACGCAGCAGGAGGAGATCGACCAGATGAAACAGATCCTGCAGCGGTACGAATGAGTCACGTCCGCGCGGCGCTCGGCGTCGTACTCACCGTCGTCGCCATCGGGGCAGGCACCGCAGCCTGCACCGCCGACCCGTCGGAAGCCGACACCGGCCCGTCCGCCACCAGCGCCGACCCGGTCGATCAGCGGTCAGCGGCACAGCCGCCGCCGGTCGCGCCCGCACCGCCGATCGCGCCGCTGCCCGACCCAATGGCCGACGCCCGGCCCGTCGCCTCGGTGGCCGCCACCAGCGGCCCGGTCTCGGTCGGCACGGTCGAGATCCCGCCGGGCCTGCTGTCGGTCAGCCTCGACTGCGTCAGCGGCGGCCGTGGGGATGCCGCCGCCGCCAGCGGAGCTGCCGACCTCGCGGTGTTCCTCGACCCGGGGATGCGGTTCGAGCTGCAGTGCCCCGCCGACGAGGTGACGAAGATCCGCAACGTCGACCAGGACCACCCGGGCGGCCCGGCCACCATCCGGGTCGAGGCCGGCGCGGACGTGCGGTGGAACCTGCTGGTCGAGCACCAGCCGGGCTAGGCTGCGCCGGTGAACGGGTGCGTGTTCTGCCGGATCATCGCCGGGGAGTCCCCCGCGTGGCGGGTCGCCGACTCCCCCGCCGGGGTGGCGTTCCTGGACACCCGGCCGGTGTTCCCGGGCCACGTGCTGGTCAGCCCGCGCCCGCACGTGGTCACCCTGACCGACCTGCCGCCGGCCGATCTGGCCGGGTACTTCTCACTGGTGCAGCGGGTCGCGGCGGCGGTCGAGGCTGGCCTGGACGCGGGCGGCACCTTCGTCGCGATCAACAACCGGGTGTCCCAGTCGGTGCCGCACCTGCACACCCACGTGGTGCCCCGGACCAGGGGCGACGGGCTGCGCGGCTTCTTCTGGCCGCGCCGCCGCTACGCCGACGACGTCGAGGCCCGGCGGTACGCCGAACAGGTCGCCGCCGCGTTACCTCCCGGACCGGACCTGCCGTGAGGCCGCCCTCGTGATCAGGCAGAGCGACGCGCGGAGTCAGCCTCGCCCGATATCCGGCAGAATATATGGACGTCTATCTATTGACCTGGTGCGTGGACCCGACGGACCGCCCGGTCCCACGCCGGGTGGTACGGGAGTGGGGCCGGGCGGCGGATCGTCACCAGCGAGCGGTTATCCGGACCACCGTGTACGGCAGCACCGGGTCGGTCGCCCCGTACTGGAAGTTGACCAACAGCAGGTCGCGGCCGTCGACGGGCCGTGCAGCCGGGGGCCGCGACGATCAGATACCGCTGGTCCGGGGTGACCAACTCGCTCAAGGGCGTCTCGTCGCGCCGCCTCCGGCAGGAGTTCCCCGACCTCGCACGCCACTACCACCGGGCCAACAAGTTCTGGTCGGGCTCGTACTTCGCCGGCTCCGTCGGCGGCGCGCCACCGAGCATCGTGAAGCAGTACATTGAGCGGCAGAACCGTCTGGCTCAGGGCACTGCTCGGGCCCTGGCGGCCCTCCCAGCGCGGGCCTTCACCCCCGGTCTGAAGGCCGGAGCACTGGCCCGCATTCCGGTAGCGGTGGTCGACGCCGGGCATCCGCTGGCCGGGCGTACCACGGTGGGGTCGGACGCGGTCGGGACGGACACCGTCAGGTTGGCCGACTTGGCCGACGGCCAGCTGAGTCTGCCACCGGAGGAGCTGACGCCCGCTACTGGTCGGCGATCCTGGCCGCCTGCGCCCGCGCCGGTGTGGCCGTCGAGGTGGTCGACTGCGAGCAGCTGGGGTGGCGCCGGATCGGGCTGGCGGACCTTGACGGTTTCGCCCTGGTGCCCCGATCACTCGCCGAGCTACCCACAGTGGATGGGGTGGTGCTCCGGCTGACCGACGAGCTGCCCGCCCCCGATCTGGAGCTGGTGTGGCGGCGGGACGCGACGTCACCGGCCGGGCTGGCGGTCGCCCGGGTCGCTCACGACCTTCATTGATCATCGAACGGGGCTGCTCAGCTGTCCGACGAGCGACGGGTGACCAAGCGGGCCAGCGGCGAAACCTTCGTCAACCGGGCCGAGGCGGTGGCGGTCAGCGCCTTACCGCCGTAGGTCTGCAGGGTGGCCCGGTAGACGGCCTCCGGCTGGTGCCAGCCGAGGACGCTGGCGTGCCCGGTCATGACCTGCGCGAGTTCGGCGGGCGGCACCTCCTCCAAGGTGCGTGGACCGAGCGCCCGGGGCAGTGCCGGCGGTTGATGGGCGAGCCGATACGTGCTCGGCTGGACTCCGGTCTCGCCGAGGGGGCTGTCCCGGACGAGCAGACCTCTGCGTACCGCTGCAGTGACCGCCTTGTTGATCGCACTTGCCGAGGCCCGACTGACGCGCTGACCACCGGCTGCATGGACGTACGCGATCTGTAACCGCCCGCCGGTCACCGGGCCTTCGCAGGCGACGATGGCGAGTATGGCCTCCTGCATCCCCGGCGGCGGCGGAGTCTCGGCGCGCGGGGCGGCGCCCTGGAAGATCTCGTACGGCTTGAGTCCAGGCGCCGGGTCCAGATCCCGCTCGACCGGTTCCGCCCGCTCGACCCGTTCCACCAGTCCGACCGGTTCCGCCAGTCCGACCGGTTCCGCCCGCTCGTCCGGTCCCGCCTGGCTGACTGGTTCGCGCGCCGGTTCGGCTGCCGCCGCCCAGCCGGACGGGCGGATACCCCGCTGGTCCAGCGCCGCCCGCAGATCCTGCAACACCGCCGCTTCGTCGACGACGAACGACGACTGCGGGATACGGAAGAACTCCCAGCCGCAGCGCTCCAGTTCCCGCTGCCGGGCCATGTCGGCCTCGTAGCGGTCGGGCCCGTGCCAGGCGTCGCCGTCGCACTCGACCGCGAGCCGTCCGTTCGGACCGATCACCACCAGGTCGATGAGATAGCCGATCGCCTCGAACTGCGGCACGACGGTGAAGCCAGCGGCGACGAGCCGATTGTAGACACGCTGCTCGAACAGTGAGTCGAAGGGTGCGACCGGCCGGTCCTCGGGCACCTCGGTCGGCAGTGGGGTGCCGTCGTGCTCGCTCGGGCGGGCAGTCACGCCGTAGCAATAGTCGAGCAGTTGGTAACGCATGTCCTCGGGATTACCAAGGTCGCTGAGTCGGACCGAGTGGAAGACCCACATCTGGTCCTTGGCGCGGGAGGCGGCGACGTTGTAGCGCTGCACGTACATCTCGGCCGTCGCAGCGCCGATCCGTACGCCGTCCTCCATCGCCGCGACCATGCTGAGGAACACGACGTCGCGTTCGGATCCCTGGAAATCGGCGGAGTCGCCGCACCGCAGCTCCCGACGCTCCCATTCCGCCGGATCGAGCTGTTCCAGCAGCAGCCGTTCGATCCGCTTGGCCTGATGGACTCCCTGCAGCGAGATCACGCCGAAGGTCAGACCGTCGTAGCGGGGGTCCTGCGCACAGGCCACGATCTGCGCGACGACCGCCTCGGCCTCCGGCGGGTTGACCTTGTTGCTGGTGCCGCTGACGTAACCGTTCCCGACGTGCACCGGCCGGATCGGTTCGAGGCGGTCGGCCCCGTACTGACGGACGGGGATCAGCCGGATGTTCTCCGGCTCGTACGCGATCCGGTTGGAGAAGTTGATGATCTCCGGAACGCAGCGGCGGTGTTCGGTCAACGGAATCAGGCCGCTGAACCGCATCTTGGCCTCGTCGAACAGGCTCCGCTTCGGGTCCTGCCACGACGCCCGGTACGGGTCGTCGCCGAGGTACTGGTCCGCGAGGTCGCGCAGATGTTGCTGGTCGACGCCGACCCCGCTCGGTGAGACCTGCTTGTCGTCGCCGATCACCACGATTTTCGGCGCCAGGTACTGCAGGAACGTTGCGGCCAGCCCGGCCTGTGACGCCTCGTCCACGACGACGACGTCGAACATGTCCGGCTGCACCTGCAGCTGTTCCGCGATCCGGTAGATCGGCATGATCCAGACCGGTACCGACGGGCGGCAGCGGTCCATGGCCTGGCGGATCTCGGCGCGACGCTGATGGGCGTACTTGCCGGTACCCTTGCCGAGCCCTCGCACGAGCTGGCCGTACTGCTGCAGGTTGGCCCGGGCGGAGCCGCTGATCCGGTCCGGCGAGGCGGCATGTCGCCAGACGCGGGCGGCGGCCAGCTCCTCGACGTGGCCCCGGATCCGGCCCTCGAGCTCACCGATCTCGGACTGCAGCCGGTTGAGATCGGTGATCTGCCGGTCGGCGAGCCACGCGCCGACGACCGCCCAGGCCCAGGCGTCGTCCCAGCCGTCGAGGCGCTCGTCCCATCTGTCGTCGGCGCAGTCGGTGACGACGGCGTCGTGCAGGCGGGGCGCCACCGCCCGCAGCCGGGAACCGAGCGCGTCCCGACGGTCGACGAGCTCACGCACCTGGGTCAGTCGGGTGAGCCGAGCGACAGCGGCGGCGTACCTGCCCACGTCCCGGGCGGCGACCGCCTCCACCAGCTCGCGCAGCGGTGCAGCGGCGGTCGGCTGATGGCTCAGTGCGACGACCGGCTCCCCGATGGCGTCCACGGCGGTCCGGGTCCGCGCCAGGTGGTCGTCGGCGGCGGCCGAGTCCACCAACGCGGCGTAGGCCCGTACCGCCGAAAGATCCGACCACTGTGGGCGGGGTAGCTGTGCGGCCGCCAGCCGGTGCTCCTGGTCGGTCAGCCCGGCACCGAACGCGAGAACTCGCTGCAGTTGGCTCAGCTCGGTCTGGTGCCAGGTCAGCCGTTCCTGGAAGGTGTCCTCGGGCGGGACGACGACGGTGGCCGGCCAGGCGCGGTCGGCAGCGGTCAGCAGCCGGGTGGCCTGTGCCCAGGCGAGGAACGCGTCGACGGCCTCGGCCGTCGTCGGCGGGCGACCGTCCACGCGGACCCGGCTGAACAGCTCCCGAGCCGCCTTGACCGGCTTGGCGGCGAGCAGGTTCAGCACCGGCGTGCCGTCGGCTGCGAGCTTGACCCTGCCGCCGGCCGCGAGGTGCTCGCGCAGGTGGTGGGCGAGCGACACGAGCTGGGCGACGTCCGGCCCGGCCTGGGGCACGCCGCCGTCCTGCACGCCGATAACCTGCACGTCGGTGATGCCGAGGTAACGCACCTGCGGTTCGGCCTGTGCCACCAGTTGCTGCAGGTGCGCGGCCCGGTTGTGCCACAGCTGTCCCCGGCCGCAGGTCACATCGGCCAACGCGTCGGCCATCCACGGTTCGCGTCGTCGCGCCAGGTCGTCGGCGGTGTCGGCGAGGCGGTGCAGATCCTGCTGCAGCGCGGTCCGGGCCGCCGGAGGCAGCGCTCTGACCACCACGTACGCCGGATGTTGCCGGCTGTCGTGCCGCGCGTCGTGGGCGGCGCGGGCCTGTTGTTCGGCGGTGACGGCAGCGGCGAAGTCCGCCGGCGGGGCCAACCGCGCGGGGTCGGCCAGCGTGGCCCGCGACGACGCTTCGTCCGCGATCAACTGCTGGTCGCGCAGCAGCCGCAACCACTCGGTGATCTCGGTCCGGGTCAGCGGGGGCTCGTCCCCGGGTGCTGCCGGTGCCCACGGGCGGATCCACCCGTACCGTTCTCCGGCGTGACGGTGCGCCTCGGCGATCGCGGCCAGCGTGCCCCGGTACGGTCCCTGCTCGTGCCGGGCGACTTCGGCGGCCCGCACGTCGACCAGCCGCTGGTGCAGTTGGGCACGCTGACGCCGGAGCTGGTCGATCGCGTCGAGGTGCCGGGCGATGGTCCGGTCGGACTCGTCGGCGTCGAAGTCGATGGCGTGCTGCGAGATCGTGTTGACCGCGACCTTCAGGTCCGCCATGTCCTCCCTCGACGCGCCGACGACCGCGACCGACAGCGGCCGGATCGCCTCCGGCAGCTTCGTGCGTACCTCCTTGAGCGCACGATCGGTCTGCGCGGTGACCAGGACCCGCTTGCCCTGGGCGAGCAGATGGCTGAGCAACGCGGCGGCGGTGTGTGTCTTGCCCGTACCGGGCGGGCCCTGCACCAGGGTCTGGGCGTGCCGGTCCACCTGCTGAAGGATCTTCAGTTGCTTGTCGTTCACCGGCAGCGGCAGGTAGAACTCGTCGTCGACGGCGATCACCGCGCCGGGCGTCGGGTCGGTCTCGGTCGCCGGGCGGTGATCCGGATCCACCAGCGGCAGGATCCCCTCCGGCACGGAAGCCGCGTCGATCAACTGCTTGCGGATGCGCTCGAGCACCTCGACCAGCCCGTGGCTGCGCCGACGCAGGACGATCGCGGGCGCCAGGGTCACCTCGGGCCGCGCGGGACCGCCGCTGCCGGGCAGTTCCGTCTCGAGGTAGCCGCCGTCCGGGTCGAGGCTGTGCGCCACGCGTTGCAACAGTTCGCCGATCGTCGCTACGTTGAGCGGATGGTCGGCGAAGGTCCGTGCGGTTTCCCGGACCTCGCCGATGTGCCGCGACCGCGTCAGGTGCGAATCCAGCATGTCGAGTTCGAGGCGCAGCGGGTCGGCCGTTTCGGCGGCGTTGACGTGCAGTGTGCCGGTTACCGGGTCGAGGTCGATCGTGACCGGTACGGTGAGCAGGTGTCGCCGTACGGCCGGATGGTCGGCTGGCTTCCAGGTGAGGCATCCGACGGCGAGGACCAGCTCCTTCTCTTCGGGATTACTCGCCGCCGCCGCTTGCATCGAGAAGAGCGTGCCGTACGCCTCACGCACCGGCTGATCGACGCGTTCCCGCTCCGCCCAAGTCTCCCAGCGGATCAGCCATGACCGGTAGGCGTCCTCGATGTCGGGGTGCTCAGCCAGACGAAACACCGCAGGGTTGCCGTCGACGTCCGGCTCCCCGTCCGGATCCGGAACTTCCACCTTGAGCTGCGGGGTGATCTGTGGATCGTCGATGCCTGCGGTCAACCAGCGGCGCAGCGCCTCGCCGACGGCGGGCGGCCGGACCACATCGATCCGATCGATGTGGCCGACCTCGTCACCAGGCTCTGGCGTGGCGTCCCAGTGCGCGAAGTGCACGGCGGAGTGTCGTGGCATCCTCCGCGTCCAGGCAACCTCCTCGTAACTGTCGACCGTGCGGGGCGCCGAGACGACCGACTGCTGTGCCCGCGCCAGGAACTCGAAGAGTCGCACCGCCCGATCGAGGCGGTTCGCCGCAGAGGACGTCAAGATACGGTTTCCTTTCGACGCTGGACCACCCGATCGAACATAGAGGAAAGAACACCGGCGCCACACCTCCGCCGTTCGGCGCTGGTTCCGAGGCCGTACGGACGATCAGCGCCAGATGCAGTGACGTTCGCCAATCGGTGATGTGGAATCGGGACAGGTGGTCGCCGGGTCAGCGGCGGAAGATGGTGATTGAGTGACCGACCTGGTCGATCGGCTCGCTGCTGTCGATCAGCTCACGCAACTCACCGCCGGTGGTCGCCACCCAGGTGTTCGACACCACCAGCAGACCGTGTACCTCCTCGGGCGGCACCTCGCGCGGATCAGTGGCGGTGATGCCGTAGTACTCTGGCACGCCGGCACCCTTGTAGGCCAGCCACACCCGCTCGTCCGGGTACCGCTGCCGCAGCCGGTCGGCCAGCCGCGCCAGGTCCTGCCCCCAGTCCACGTTCGAGTCGTGCAGGTGGTGGTAGGTGCGGGCCGGGCCACCGAACGCCTCGTTGGCGTACGGCAGGTAGAACGGGAACGCGCGGGCCGAGCTGACCGCGACCAGCGCGACCAGCGCCACCGCGGCCGGCCGGGCGTACCGAGCGGCGGCGGCCGGCCACCGCACGGCGGTCACGGCCGCCGCTGCCACGGCCAGGAAGACCGGGACGACGATCGCGTATCGGACGCCGAGGTCGCGGGAGCCGGTCATCGCGACGGCCAGCAGTACGGCCGCTGGTGCCAGCAGGTAGCCGGCGGCCGGGCGCAGCCGGGGCACCGAGAGCATCGCGGCCGCGCCGACCAGCCACAGCGCCAGTGCTCCGAGCGGCGTCTTCACCAGCAGCGCGGCCGGCAGGTAGTACCACCGGTGGCCGGAGTACGTCTCACCGAACAGGTACCCGCCCCATTTCCAGTCCTCGAAGCCGAACTGGATCCGCATGCCGTCGCGGAACGACTCCGGAAACGGCAGCCAGTCGACCACTGTTCCGCGCAGCCCGCCGATCGTCGGCACCGAGCCAGGTGGCACCGTCTGCAGCCGCGGGTCGACGACGAGGTAGCTCACCCACACGGTCAGCAACGCGAGGAGTCCGATCGCGGTCGCGGCCGCGCCGGCGACGACGAACCGCCGGGTCCGGGGCGAGGACGGACGGGGCGGCCAGACCGGCCGGGCGTGCCGGACCGACCAGGCGGCCAGCGCCAGCAGCACCGGCACCGCCGCCAACGCGCTCATCTTGGTGGCCAGCGCCGCGCCGAGCGCCAGGCCGGCCAACGGCAGGTAGAGCCACGGTCGGCGCCGGGCCCGCCACAGCAGCCAGGCCGAGGTCAGCAGGAACCCGGCGGTGGGTACGTCGAGGGTGGCCAGCGAGCCGTGCGCGATCACGTCGGGCGTGAACGCGTACACCGCCAGGGCGATCAGGGCACCGGCCCGGCCGGTGATGTCGCGGGCGAACGCGAGGACCACCAGCCCGAACGCGAGGGTCAGCCCGATCATCGGCAGCCGGGCCAGTAGCAGCAGCCGGTCGGCGTCGTTGCCCGCTTCGTACAGCACGTGCCGCCCGAGGTCCGTCTGGTTGCCCTGGAAGGACGGCTCGATGTACGGGTCGGCGAACGCCAGGCTGGCCCCGATGACAAGTTTGCCCAGCGGCGGATGTTCCGGGTTGACCTGCAGACCGCCGCCCTGCAGGTAGAGCGCCGCCGCACCCACGTATACCGGCTCGTCGATGGTCGGCGCCTGCGCCACCGCGGTGGTGACCATCGCGACCGCCATCTGCCCCAGCAGCAGCGCCACGACCAGCGGATACCACCAACGTCGGTGCCGTCGCAGCCAGCCGGGCCGATCCGGTTTCTCCGTCACCGTGCTCGGATGGTCATCCGAGGTGACGGGGACATCCCGGTCGAGGACTCCCGACTTGCGCAAGAGGCTCACGGGCCGGCAGCCTACTCCGTCGCTCGACCGCGACCGTCACTTCGCTTGGGTGATACCTCCGTAGATTCCCAATGACGTCTGAGGTGGCGCTGAGGAAAATACGAGGGATCCCTGGTGGGCCGCAGGCGGCGGATGCCTCCTGCGGCCCATCGGTTCGGTTCGTCCGGTGAGATTGGTCGGCTCCGCCGGCCCGGGGTCACCGTGGCCGTCGGGTCAGGCGCAGATCGCCTGAATCGCCAGACCATCGGTCGGCACACCGGTCAGGGTGAGGTTGACGGTGCTGAGACCGGCGTTCGGGTAGAGCGAGCTCAGGAACGTCTGCCCGGAGGCACCGGGTCCGGTGGCCGCGCCGACCGAATGCACGTCCTCGGTGCTGGACGAGCAGGTGTGGTTCGCCGAGGCGACCCCGGTCTGCACCGACCCTTCGGCCGCCGCTCCCACCGGGCTCGCGCAGATGGCGTACGCGGTGACCCGCCAGTTGCCCGAGTAGGCGCCGTCCTCGGCGGCGGCGGCCCGGGCGATGTCCAGCGGCCCGGAGGCCCGGGACATCTGCAGGCCGACGTTGCCGAAGCCGCCACCGGTGATGCTCGCCCCGGTGCCGATCACCCGCTGGTTGCCCGAGCAGCCCGCGGCGGTGCTGCGGGTCGGCGACGAGGAGTAGGTGGAGTTGCCGGGGACGATGGTGTAGCCGGGCACCGAGTCCACCGGTGCGCAGATGGCGTACCCCTCCAGTGCCCAGTTGCCGCTGACGCCGCCCGGCGGTTCGTCCGCCCAGACCTCGTACCGGTCGGTCTGGCCGGGGCCGCTGACCGGCTGCAGGGCGCTGAGTCGGATCGATCCGGCGGCCGGCCCGCTCACCCGGGCCCCGCCACCGATCACCCGGGTGTCGTCCGGGCATTCGGCGGCCCGGAACTTCGGTGACTGTGAGTTCGTCGCGGTGGCCAGGTGGGTGGTCCGGAACAGGCCGCTGACCGCAGCGGCTGGCGCGGTCGCGATGACTTGGGCGGCCGCACCGACGGTCAGGGTGGCGAGCAGCGCCGCCACGCGCAGACCGGTGCGACGGTGTTTCGTGTTCATCGCTCCTCTTTTCGGATTGATCGAGATGACTGGCGTGTGCCGTCGATCCAGACAGTGACCGATGGACCTTCGGAACTGTTTCGGTAGTCGTTAAATAGGCTGCTCAGCCACGAAACACGGAGCATCCTGCAGAGGTGGACACTGCACAGACCGACGTCGAGCTGCGGGTCCTCGGTGAGGTGACGGTGCGGGTCGACGGGGTCGACCTCGACCTGGGGCACGCCCGGCAACGCTGCGTCCTGACCGCGCTGCTGGTCGACGCGAACCGGCTGGTCCCCACCGACCGGCTGCTGGACCGGGTCTGGGGGCACCGGCAACCGCAGCGGGCCCGAAACGCGCTCGCCGGCTACCTGTCCCGGCTGCGGCAGGTGCTGGCCCCGGCCGAACCGGTACGTATCGTCCGCCGGTCCGGCGGCTACCTGCTGCGGGTCGACCCGGCCCTGGTCGACCTGCACCTGTTCGGCCAGCTGGTCAGACGGGCCAGGGCCGGCACGAGCGCCGCGCGGACCGGCGGGACGTCGGTGACCGTCGACGATCCGGCGGCGTTGCTGGCCCGGGCGTTGTCGCTGTGGCGCGGTACCCCGTTCGGCACCCTGGAGTCGGCCTGGCTCGACACGGTACGCACCGCGCTGGCCGCCGACCGGCTCGCCGCCCAGCTGGACCTGATCGACCTGCGGTTGGCGGCAGGTCGGCACGCCGACCTGCTCGGCGAGCTGACCGCGCTGGCCGCCGAGCATCCCCTCGACGAGCGGATCGCCGGTCAGTTGATGCGGGCGCTGTACGGGGCGGGCCGGCAGGCCGAGGCGTTGCGGCACTACCAGGTGGTCCGTACCCGGCTCGCCGATGAATTGGGCACCGACCCGGCGGCGGCGCTGCGGCAGACGTACCACCGGATCCTGACCGCGGACCCGGCGCTGGGGACGGCGACCGCACCCCCGGCGGCCCTGCCTCCGGCCCCACGCGCCGCGCCGGGGCAGGGGGCGGTAAGAGAGCCGGCGGCGGCGAAGGAGCCGGCGGCCGACGTGCCGTGCCAGCTGCCGGCCGCCCCGGCCTGCTTCACCGGCCGGGTCGCCGCCCTCGCCGAGCTGGACGCGCTGCCGATCGACGACCAGGATCGGACGCCGCTGGCGGTGGTCGCCGGCACCGCCGGGGTCGGCAAGAGCAGCCTGGTGCTGCACTGGGCGCACCGGGCCGCCGCCCGGTTCCCCGATGGACAGCTGTACGCGAACCTGCACGGCTTCGACCCGGCCGGCGCGGCGCTGGACCCGGCCGAGGTGGTACGCGGATTCCTGGCCGCGCTCGGTGTCGCACCGCAGCGGATGCCGATCGGGCTGGCCGCGCAGGCCGCCCGCTACCGCAGCCTGGTCGCCGGCCGGCGGATGCTGATCGTGCTGGACAACGCGCGCGACGCCGAACAGGTCCGCCCGCTGCTGCCCGGCGCGCCGGGCTGCGTCACCGTGGTGACCAGCCGGGGCCAGCTGACCGGGCTGGTCGCCGTCGACGGGGCCCGGCCGGTCGCTCTCGACCTGTTCACCGCCGCCGAGGCGCGGCGGTTCCTGGCGACCCGGCTGGGGCAGGCCCGGGTACGGGCGGAGCCGTCCGCCGCCGACGAGATCGTCACCCGGTGTGCCCGGCTGCCGCTGGCGCTGGCCGTCGCGTCGGCTCGGGTGATGGTGAATCCGGCGGTCACCCTCACCGACCTGGCCGGCGAGCTGACCGAGGCCGGTCCCGGCCTCGACGCGTTCGACGGCGGCGACCCGGCCGCCGACGTACGGGCGGTGTTCTCCTGGTCGTACCGGGCGCTCCACCCGGCTGCCGCCGGGCTGTTCCGGCTGATCGGGCTGCATCCCGGACCGGAGCTGACGGTGCCGGCGGTGGCGAGCCTGGCCGGTGTCCCGGTGCCCGCCGCCCGGCGGCTGCTGGCCGAGCTGACCCGCGCCAGCCTGGTCACCGAGCACTCCCCCGGCCGGTACGTGCTGCACGACCTGCTGCGGGCGTACGCCGCCGAGCTGGCCGATGCGCGGGAACCGGCGGCGCGGCGGCGGGCCGCGACCGGGCGGCTGCTCGACCACCTGCTGCACACCGCGTACGCCGCCGACCGGTTGCTGTACCCGCACCGGGACCCGATCCTGCTGGACTGCCCGGCTGACGGGGTGGTGGTGCCGGCGCTGGCCGACGGCGCCGCGGCGATGCGCTGGTTGGTGGCCGAACACCGGGTGCTGGTCGGCGCGGTCGACTTGGCGGCCCGCGACGGCTGGGACCGGCACGCCTGGGAGCTGGCCTGGAGCCTGACCAGCTACGTCAACCTGCGGGCACTCTGGCACGACCAGTTGACCGTGCAGGGTGCCGCCTTGCCGTCGGCGGTGCGGCTGGGCGACCCGGCTGCGCAGGCGCACCTGCACCGCAACCTGGGTCGGGCGTTGACCCAGCTGAACCGCACCGACGAGGCGGCCCAGCATCTGGCGCAGGCGCTGGCCGGGTTCATGGCCGTCGGGGACCGGGCGAACCAGGCACAGACCAACGTCAACTTCGCTCGGCTGCGGGAGCGGCAGGGCCACGACGCGCAGGCCCTCGAGTATGACCTGCGCTCGCTGGAGCTGTACCGGCAGGCCGGGCACCTGACCGGTCAGGCGCGGGCGATGAACAACATCGCTTGGACCTGGATCCGGCTCGGCGAGCCCGACCAGGCCCGCGAGCTGTGCCGGCAGGCGCTCGCGATCAACACCGAGCTCGGCAACCGGCACGGGGCGGCGACCAACTGGCGTACCGCCGGTTGCGCCGAGGCGGCGGCGGGTGCGCATCGCCCGGCGGTCGACTGCCACGAGCGGGCGTTGCGGCTGTTCCGCGCGATCGGTGACCGGGGCGGTGAGGCGGAGACCCTGGTCGACCTCGGCGACGTCCGGTACGCCTGCGGCGAGGTCGACCCGGCCCGGGAAAGCTGGACGGCGGCGCTGGTGCTGATGGAGCAGGCCGGTCATCCGGACGCCGCCGCCGTGCGCGCCCGCCTGGCCCGCCCGGCCGCGCCGACTCACTACGCCGGGCGGCCGGACAGCACCGCTACCCGGTGAGCGTCCCCGGGGCGTGTGGCGTCACGCCGAGGTGTCGACCACGGAGCCGGCGGCGGCACCGGGGTGGGTGGCGCGGTGGGTGGTGGGGCGGCGACGGGTCGGCAGCCCGAGCGTCGGGTTGGCGACGCCCCACGCGGCGCCCCTGCAGACCAGCTCCTTGTAGCCGGCGGCGAGGCGTCCGGTCAGCACCGCCGGCCTGGCGCGGTCGTCGGCGGTGACGTACTGGATCAGGCCCTCCCGGCGGCCCAGCGAGATGCACTGGTTGAAGTAGCGCAGGGGCGCGTTCGGCAGTTTCCCGCCGGTCATCCGGGCTGCGATCGAGTCGGCGGCCTGCCACGCCATCGGGGTGCCCGAGGCGCACGACATCCGCAGCGGCTTGCCGCCGGATCCGGCCGCCCAGGCCGCGTCGCCGACGGCGTACACGTCCGGATGCGACACCGAGCGCATGGTGCCATCGACGACGATCTGGCCGCTGTCGGCAAGCTGCAATCCGGTCGTACGGGTGATCGGGTGGACGGCGAAGCCGGCGGTCCAGACGGTGACGGCGGCCGCGATGGTGCCGTCGGTGGTGGTGGTGGTGACCCGGTCGGCGGCGACGCCGGTGACGGCGGTGTGCTCGTACACGGTGATGTTGAGCCCGGCGAGGACCTTGCGCAGATGCGCGCGGCCCTTCGGCGACAGGGTGTCGCCGAGGCCGCCGCGCACGGCGAGGGCGACATCGAGATCCGGGCGGGCCTCGGCGATCTCGGTCGCGGCCTCCAGCCCGGTCAGGCCACCGCCGACCACGACGACCGACTGACCGGCGGCAAGCCGCGCCAGCCGGTCCCGCAGCCGCAGCGCGCCGGGCCGGCTGGCGATTTCGGCGGCGTGCTCGGCGACGCCGGGGACGTCGCCGGGGTTCCAGCCGCTACCGAGGGCGTAGACAAGGGTGTCGTAGCCGATCTCGTCGGTGCCACCGGTGCTGCCGCCGGCGGCGACCGTGACCGTCCTGGTGTCGACGTCGACACCGGTGACCTTCGCGATCCGCAGCTCGACGCCGGTGCCGGCGAACATCTCCCGCAGCGGTCGGGGCTTGAGGTCCTGGCCGGTCGCCAGCTGGTGCATCCGGACGCATTCGACGAAGTCAGTCTCGGCGTTGACGACGGTGATGGCGACGTCTGCGGGGTCGAGCCGCCGGGCGAGGCGGCCGGCGGCGATGGCGCCGGCGTATCCGGCGCCGAGGACGACGATGCGGTGCCGCATGTCCTGCTCCTGTCTGTCTGCACGGGGTGTGACACCACCTGAACCGGGCAGCCCCGCGGTTGCTGACGCGACAGCGGCGTGAAGCACCTCACACGGTGGTCAGAAGGCGGTGAACAGCGGTTCCCCGTGATCGGCGGCGGTCCAGGACGCGGTGGCCCGGTGCAGCTTGTCGGGGTTGACCTGGCTGTGGACCACGGCCACACCGTCGGCGGTGGCCTGCAGGCACATGACGCCGATGACCCGGCCGTCGATGACGACCACGACCGCCGGGTCACCGTTGGCAGTCCAGGCGTACACCTCAGGTGAACCGCCGAGCAGGGCGCGTTTTGCCGCACCCGGGGTGAACAGGCCGCGCAGGAACTTCGCGACCGCGACGGCTCCGACAACCGGCACAGCGCGGGCCGGGACGTGTCCGCCGCCGTCGCCGATCGAGACGGCGTCGCCGGTGAGCAGGCGTACCAGTGGCTCGATCCGACCGCTGGTGGCGGCGGCCAGGAACTCTTCGACGACCCGCCGGGCGGCGACCCGGTCGACCTCGGTGCGGGCCCGGCCGTCGGCAAGGTGCCGCCGGGCCCGGTGCAGGAGCTGCTGGCTGGCGGCCTCGGAGACGCCGAGGATGCCGGCGATGTCGCGGTGCGGGTAGTCGAACGCCTCCCGCAGGACGTACACGGCCCGCTCCTGCGGGGTCAGGCGCTCCATCAGGGTGAGGACGGCGTACGAGACGGATTCGCGCTGCTCGGCGGTGTCGGCCGGGCCGAGCAGCGGGTCGCCGGCGAGCAGCGGCTCCGGCAGCCACTGACCGACGTACGTCTCGCGGCGGGCCCGCGCGGAGGTCAGCTGGTTGAGGCACAGGTTGGTGAGGACCTTGGTCAGCCACGCCTCGGGGACGTCGATCCGGTCGACGTCGGCGGCCTGCCAGCGCAGGAAGGTCTCCTGTACGGCGTCCTCGGCCTCACTGGCGGAGCCGAGCAGGCGGTAGGCGATCGCCGCCAGGCGCGGCCGGGCCGCCTCGAACCGGTCGACGTCGTCCCCCGTCAGTGCCATGGCCCCGATGGTAGGCCCGGCCTTCGACCCGGCCGCCACGCGCGACGACCCGGGGCACGGGAGCGGGTGTCAGTCCAGCTGCTCGACCTCGCGGTCGCCAAGTGGGGCGGCCAGGCGTACCAGGACGGCCGATTCCAGGGCGATCGCCGGGCACTCCTGGTCGGCCGCTTCAGGCAGCCGGCCCACCCGGATCTGGACGCGCACCGCCGTTTCGCTCTCCTGCACCTGCGGCTCGGCGCCGTAGCAGTCGACGGGACCGGCGGTCACGGTGAATTCGAGCGTACGGTCGTCGACGGCGCGCCAGGTGCGCCAGGCGACGACCTGCGGCGCGATCAGGTCGTCGCGGACCGGCAGCGCCCCTGGGCTCGTTGCGGCGTCCGGCGCCTGGGTGGCGGTGGTGCCGTCGCCGTCGTCGCCGGGCTCGGCCGCCGGGCCGCAGGCGCTCAGCGCGACGACCGCCCCGACCAGCAGTACGGCTGTCAGTCGAGGCGGTCGTCGCGTCAGCATCGACTCAGATTACCAGTCGCCGTTGGCGGCGTTCGTGCCGTCGAGGACCGCCGTATCGAAGTACGGCCCCCGGTTCACTCCGCTGCCGTCAACGGTGGACATGACCGATCGGACATAGCCGAGGCCGTTGGCGTTGCTGTAGTTCCAGATCCACGGACCACCCGAGGAACCGCCGCCGAAGTTGCAGGTGATCTTCGACCGGTCGTCGAAAATGCTGTTGTCGACGGCGGTGCCCCAGCAGGCCCACATCTTGTCCCCGCCGTCGCGGTTGCTCGGGTAACCGAAAATCGACACGTCGAACTCGGTGCCGCCGTTGTAGGCGAGGCCGTGCCCGCCGACGGTGGCGACGACCGTCGTGTTCCAGTCGCCACCGGAGAACGTGGTCACCCAGCCGACGTCCCGGTTGAGGTTGCTGTTGTTCATCCATTCGTTGAACGTCCGCAACCGGTACGCCTGGAACCGACCGACCGGGTCGTGGTCGGCGTTGAAGGCGTTGTACTTCGGCACGAAGACGAGGTTGCTCAGCCAGTCACCACCCTGGCCGCTGTGGACACAGTGGCCGGCAGTGATCAACACCCGCTTGGACGAGGTGGCGACCGCCGACGCCGAGCACCACGAGCCGCTCTCGTAGCCACCGATGAACAGTTTGCCGTTGGTGACCGAGAAGTTCGTCACCGGATCCGGGGCGGCGATCTCTTTCGTCGCGATGGTGGCGGCCACCGGCTTGGTCGCGACCGTGGGCGTCTTGCTGGCGATGGCCCGCGCGGTGTTCTCGACCCACACGGCGTCGCCGGGCGCGTCCAACGGCTTGGCCGCCTTCATCCGCTCCGGTGTCCAGTACGCCAGCACGTCGGGGTCTCCGCCGGTGCGCTCGAACGCCTTGAGCTGCGCGGGCGAGTAGGTGCGGGCGGTCTTGTCACCCGGCAGCTGCACCGGCGCGAGCGAGCTGCTGGTGCCCAGATCTGAGCCGGCGACCCGGGTCGGCTTGGTCTCCACCTCGGCCGGACCCGCAGTGGCCCCGGTGGCGGACAGGACGGGCGCGACAGCCACGGCCAGCGCGATGACACCGAGGCGCCGAGCACCCCGGGGAATACGGGTTCTACCAGGCACACCCATGCGGCAAACTCCTCTTTGTCGAGCAACCATTCCGGTTGCTTTCGAATCCACGCGTCATTTCCAGACTTCTGGAATAGCGAGGACGGAGGCTGGTGCTGCGAGAACAGCAGCATTGACAACAGCGGCTCGGCGCGGCCGGTGGCCTACACCCTGCTTGTTGAACCGCCATTGCCATAGTCAACGACCTATTTGAGTTCGTCAACCCTGGGTCACCGGACCACTACCGGATGATGTTGGAGCCAGCCGTGGACGCGCAGGTGGCACCCTTGTGAGGCGCCAACTTACGGTCCCATACTTGTGACAGCAGTCACAGTCCCCTATAGATCATCAAGGTGTACCTGGCGAATCTTGGACCAGCGAGCCCGTAGCCCTGGTCCTACCAGGTGAAGCCGACCATGAACGGTGTTGATCGCGCTGCCGGCGCTGTCCACGCAGGTCACTACGGGAACGGTCAGCAAAACTCGACCGGGTCACCGGAGCGGATGACGCCGAACTCCAGCGGGCGCGCGTACACCCCGGCGCACGGCAGAACGCCGACGCCTGCCAGACGCAGGCGGTTGTGTCGGCTCAGCACCTGCAACAGCGCGACATCCGGCTCGCCTTCACCATGCCGCAGCGCCGGAACCACACACCGTGGGGTCGCGACGACGACCTCGGCAACCACGTCGGAGCCGATCCGCAGCCGACGCCCCGGCCAGAGGTTCTCGACGAAGCCGGCGCCCGGGTCGGGCACCTCGACAACGATGTTGGGCCGGAAACGGCCGGCGTCGACCGGCCGACCCGAGTGGGCCGCGAGGCCGGCCAGCGTCGCGGTCGTCATCAGGTGCAGGGGCGCGAAGTCGAAGAACGTACCGGGTGGGGAGCCGGCAGCCAGCACGGAGCTTCCGGTCTGCGCGCTTGAAAGATCGTCCTCCGTACGTACCTGGGCCGGGTCCATCCGTTCGATGGTCGCGCCCGGCGCGGCCCGGTCGAGCAGGCGCACGTCCCGGCCCAGCATCGTGGACAGCGCCGGGTCGCGGTGGCCGGTCACCGTCACGGTCTCGGTCGTACCGTCCGCCATGGTCAGCCGGACCGCCGGGGCACCGGTGGCGTCGGAAGGCAGCAACGTGGACCGTACGGTCAGCATGTCCCGCCACAGGCGCGGGTTCTTGGCGCTGGCCACCTTGCCGGTGAGACAGTCGAGCACGGCGAAGGCCCGGTCGCCGGCGATGCCCGTCTCGTCCACGTACGCCTGGTCCAGGTCCTCTCCCTGCATCGACTTGACCGGGTAGCGCGACAGCTGCCGAACCCTGCCCACCTGACGATCGTGGCCCATGCCCAGGAAACCTAGCCGAAGGATCTGACGCTGTCGGTCAGCTCCTCGTGAGATTCGTGACGAGGCTACGCAGCCAGGGCTGCGCGAGTGCGTGATCACGTCCGATGGCGCGGGCGACGGCGTGCCGGCCGGCCCGACTGCGTCCGTACGCCACCAGCGCGGCGGCCTCGGCGAGGGCCTGTCGGGTGCGCGTGACCGCCGGACGCTGGAACGACAGCGGCAGCCGACGAAGTCGCTGTACGCCGATGGGTCCGGCGGTACGGCACCGTCGAGCAAAGTTCCGAGTTGGTCCGGCGTGACCAGGTCCCACCGGAACGGCACACTCTCCTCGACCGGCACCACCACGCCATGGTGACAGCTCGCTCGCGCGGCTGCTGCACCGAGAACGCTGAGTTACGGTGGTCCGATGCAGGCGGAGGCGGCCCAGCGGGCGACGCAGGCGGCCATGTGGATCGCCTCATCGCTCGGCTTGACCGCCCACGACGCCGCCGTCCTGCACAACTCGAACAAGCTCACCCTGCGTCTGCAGCCCTGCGACGTGCTGGCACAGGTGGCACCGGCGGCGCACCGGTGCGCCCAGCGTGAAGTGGATATCGCTCAGCGACTGTTCGAGGTCGGCAGCCCGGTGGCCGCGCTGAAAACGCCCGAGATCTTCGCCTGGGACGACTACGTGGTCACGCTGTGGACCTACTACGAGCCGGTGGCTCAAGCGATCCCACCTGCGGACTACGCCAACGCGCTCGGACGTCTGCACGCCGGAATGCGCCGGGTCGACCTGCCCACCCCGCACTTCACCGACCGGGTTTCCGAGGCCCGAACGATCGTGGCGGACCACGACCGGACCCCGAGGCTGGCCGACGCGGACCGGATCTTCCTGGCGGACACCTTGGATCGCCTGCGCCGAGCGGTCAGCGACAGCGGCCGGCCCGAACAACTCCTGCACGGCGAACCGCACCCGGGCAACCTGCTCTCGACCCCGACCGGCCTGCTCTTCATCGACTTCGAGACGTGCTGCCGGGGGCCAATCGAGTTCGACCTGGCCCACGCACCCGACGAGGTCGGCGACCTGTACCCGGGCGTCGATCAACACGTGCTCCGAGGTTGCCGGACGCTCGTGCTGGCGATGATCACGACGTGGCGCTGGGATCGCGACGACCAGTTCCCCGACGGCCACCGGCTCGGTGTCGAGTGGCTACGCCGACTCCGGAAGTCCTGACGCCCGCCTGGGTGTCTGTCGGATCAACTGCAACCGTCCGCAGCCCTCGATATGGGGCACGTCCCGTCGCACGAGCATGATCCCAGCCTCCTCCAGAAACATCCCGAGGTCAGAGTCGCAGGGCGCGACACTGTAGCGGCGTTAGACTCGCCGGCCATGGGCCTTCTCACCTTCAGCCTCAACGTCACCCTGGACGGCTGCGTCGACCACCAGGAGGGAATCGCTGACGATGAGACGCATGCCCTCTTCACCCGTCTCATGGACGAGGCCGGGGCGATGCTGTGGGGCCGCGTCACCTACGAAATGATGGAGAGCTACTGGCCGGCCGTCGCCCGCGGTGACCAGGAGGCACCGCCGGCCGTACGCGAGTGGGCGGTCAAACTGGAGGCCAAACCCAAGTACGTGGTGTCGTCGACCCGCACCGACTTCCCGTGGGCCAACAGTCACCACATCGCCGGTGATCTGCGCGAGGGCGTGCAGAAACTCAAGGACGCGACCCCGGAAGGGGTTCTCGTCGGCAGCGGCACGCTCGCGACCGAACTGGACCGGCTGGACCTGATCGACGAGTACCAGCTGCTCGTCCATCCCAGGATCGCCGGCCACGGGCCGACGCTGTTCCAGGGCGGGCTGCCCGGCACCCGCCAGCTCGAACTGCTGTCGGCGCAGCCGCTGCGCAACGGCGCGGTGGCCATGCACTACCGCCACACGCGCTGAATCACGGAGTACGGGTACGGTCTGCAGAACTCGAGGTTGTGCCGACTCAGCACCTGCAGTCGTCCGCTTGGACATGGCCGCGACCGTGCGAATTCTGGTCACGGCCACCAGGCGATGACTTCGTTGACCGCCCGCAGGCAGTCGGCGCCGAATCCGGGGCCACCGAGCCTGGTCAGACCGGGCGCGGCCGCCGCGAGGATGCCCAGGCACTCCGGCAGGTCGCGGCGGTCGAGCCCGAGCCGGACCAGCTCGATCATCATGTCCCGAGAGACCGTCGGAAGCTTGACCGCCCTGCGGAGGACCGCGACTGCGGCGTCGTACGGTGCCGCGCACCGCATCGCCCGGGGAAGCAGCTCGGCCGGCAGGTGTGGTGCGACGTCCTTGAGAGCATGACCCATCCGAGACGATCCGTCCAGGAGACTCCCCCACTGCTCGACAGTGAGCGCCGGGGCGTACCGGACCGCCAGTTCGATTCGGCGCTCAAACCCATTTGCTGCGGCCAGCAGCGCAGTGAGTTCGTCCGGTGGCGGCGCGGGTCCGATCAGAACCTCGGGCACGAACTCGGCGGTGAGTGGGCCGGTAATGCGGAGCTGTGGCCGGAGGCTCCCGATCGGCGCTGGAGAGTGATCGGGTTCCGACCGGTTTCCATCGAGGGCCTTCGTGACGACGGCGAGAGCGTCACCAATCCGATTGGTGGCCAGGTCATCGAGCGCTCGGGTCAGGTACGGTGCGCGTTCACCCGCCGGCAGATGGGATACGACGGCGGCGACAGCGGAGGCCCGGTGAAAACTGTCAGGAACGGCTTCCGCGAATCTCATCGCCTCGACGTGTGACCCGACCGGGGGATTCTTCATCAGCGCGACAAGTCCGGCAACCTGTTTTCCGGCTTCCCACCTCGCAACGGAACGGAAGAGCACCGGTAGATGTTTGGCCGCCAGACCCGAGGCCGCGACCGGCAAAAGATGTGGCGGAAACCGTCCGTCGAATGCTACGACAGAGAGGGCGCGGGTCACCATATCGTCCGGGAGGAAAGATGCGATGCTGACTAGTCTTTCGGCGAGAATCATCTCGAAAGTGAGAGCCTTAGAATAGTCGTACGTGTTGCCGTCGCTCACGTTTTCCTCTTCGAAGGCCGTGTTCTGCTTGAGTCTCCGCTCCAACTCAACCACAGCCTCCACCGCCCGATTGCGAAGCGCAGCCGGCAGCGCCGGGATTAGATCGGGAAGAAGTCGGCAGGCTTGCTCGAGTGGCAGGTACCCATCAGTGCATTTCTTCAGCTCTGCCGAGCACCTCGATAACTGCTCGCGCGGCGGCAGCAACGCCGCCAATTTCACGATGGCGACCGAGTTCTGTCTTTGCGGACCCGACCCAAGTTTCCGCATAGCAACCCTCAACGGACGAAAATATTCTGCAGGCAGGACGGGCCGCAGTTCGGCGATGACGTCGGCTCGCACGTCGACGTGTTCGAGCGCGGCGTCAACCACGTCGATCCGGTCCACCGCCGCCTCAGCAAGGTATGGGACGATCCCGGCCACCTGTTGCGGCAATGCCATCCCGAGCACCGTGAGCAGGGCGGACCGCCGCTGATCACGGGGCAAGTACGGCAGCAACGATGCGAGGGCAACGCCGCGAGGACCGGCCTCAACAATCGACTCGGCGAGGCGTACCGCCTCGGGCAGTTGATGATCGGGCAGGCTCGGCGCAACGTACTCCAACGCCACCACCCGATCCCAGCCGTCCTTGATCTGGTTTGTGGCGGCCAGCGCTTGGTCGAGGACCGGCTGCCGGGCATCCTCGGGCAGGTGCGGGGCGAGACCGCCGAGGGCGACCGCGCGCGAGTACGGCTGAGTCAACCACTGGACTTGGATCAGCGCCCGTTCGCCTGTCCATATCCCGGCCGCGACCAGCTCGATGTACAGCCGCGACGGAATCCGATTGGCCCGAGTAAACAGCGCGGCCTGGATGAGGGCGTATCGGATTTCGAGGCTGAACTGGTCGCCCGGGCTTCCCGCCAGCAGCGCCGCGTCGACCGCCGACCGGGCACACCGAGCGGCGCGAGCCACGTCGGCCAGGAATAGATCGAGCGAGGCGTTCCGGTCATGCAGTGCGAACCAGAGGTTGGCATGGCCGGAGGATTCTTCGGACCGGGCGAGCAGCGCGTGCAGGTCGGCGTGTCGGTCACTCGCGACGAGGTGCCGGCCGAGATTCCGGAGTAGGTAGCCGCAGTCGTCTTCGCCCGACCGGTCCAGATGGCCGTCGAGAACGGACAAGCATGCGCCGGCTGCGACGGCGTGCGCCTGTTGTGTGGCCCGGAGGAGTTCCTCGGCGACCACTTCGTGCTCGTACGGCCAGGACTCGGACCGGGGCGTCCGGCCGCTGAGGAACTGCCGGAAGGTCGCATGGTGGATCCGGTACCGGCGTGGGCGTCCGGTCGCGGTGAGGAACGGCCGCAACGGTCCGTCGCACCGGGCCCGCACGGTAGAAGCAGGTAGGTTGCTCAACCAGGCCAGCTGGTCGACGTCGACCGGCTCGGTTACGGCGGCCAGCGCCGCCACCAGCGGTAGCTGGCGGTCGGCCCAGTCCGGCTCGGCTCGCCACTTCTGTACCTGGCGAAGGTAGTACGTCCAGAGGTCGGCGGGCAGTTCGTCAACGTCGGTCGGGGCGCGCAGCCCGAGGCGGATCTCGGTGAGCAGGTAGCGGGCGTAGATCCACACCCCGTGGCAGGCCGTTCCGATCAGCTCCACGCTCTGCTCCGGCGCGATACCCGCCTCGGATAGCACGGTGGCGAGCGGTGGTTCGGCTACCCGCATTCGCAGAAAGTTGTCGAGGTCCGCCCGATTCCGGGGATCGGCGGGATCGAGGATCAGCGTGTGCTGTGGGCTGTCCGGCACGGCCGGGTGGTAGCCGGTCCGGTAGGTGCCGAAGACGAATACGCCGGCCGGCAGTGTCGCGGGGAGGCCTAGCGGCAGAGCACCCAGGTCGCCCTCCAGCTCGTCAAGCCCGTCGAGGACCAGCACGATCGGTCGCGAGCTGGCGGCCCGGCTGGCAGCGTTGGAAAGCAGGGACGCGAACCCCTCCGGCGTGGCCAGCCAGGGCGGAACCGCGCCGTTCGGTGCAAGGTCGTCGAGCTGGAGATCCATGATGAGCTGCGCGGCTAGGCTCTGCCGCGCGGTGCCCGCCCGCCCGGTGCTCTGTCGGGCGAAGTGGCAGGGGTATCCGCGCGTCGAGGCCAGCCACGCGGCGAACGCCGACTTGCCGACACCGGCGTCGGCCTCCAACCACAGGTAGCCGCACTGCCGGCCGGTCACGAAGGCGTCCAGTTCGGCGAGTAGCCATTGCCGGCCGACGAACTGGGCCGTCGCGAGGTCGGCGAGAACCGGTGCCTGGTCGAGGCGGGCGACCAGCAGCGGCACGCTGACCGCACCGTAGTAGTTGGGCCCGGTGCTGACCGACCCGTAGAGGTCCCCGCCGACCGCGACCGCGCCGGGGCCGAGGGCGGCGACCTTGTCAGCCGCGTCGGTCATTCCGGCTGCGGACCGCGATTCCCGTCGGTGCGGATCGGCCCTTCCGCGTCCCCACCGATCGCGACCGAGCCGCGGCCTGACGCGGTCAGTCCATCACCGGTCACTGGTGGCGGTACGGACTCGGTACCGGGCTGGGCGGCGGGGTCGGTAGACACCGAGCCGCCCTTCTTTACGCTCCCCCGGATGGCAACCGCTCCCTCGCCCGACGCAACGACCTGCTCGGTGGCGGGCGGCACGACCACCGGCTCGTTGGGCACTTCTCGTCGTGAGTCGCTGCGAGCGAGCCACATCTGAATCGCGGTGGTGGCCAGTACCAGCACCAGGAATCCAATGGTCCAGGATAGACCGCCGCGATTGGCGACCATCTCGGTGGCGTACCCGACGGCCACCGCGATCACTGCGGCTCCCCCGGCTCCGGCAACTCTCGTCCTGGCCCTCGTCATGGTCAAACCTTCCCCCTCATCGCAAGCCTCACCCACACCTAGCAACAATGCACGACCGTCGCCATCGCCCGATCAGTCGCCCGGCCCGGCGGTGGGCGTCGATTCGGGAACGCTGCCCGTAGTCACGCTGGCGAACCCGAGGCCCACGCTGGAAGCAGGCTGTCTGCCGAGCTCGTTGCTGGCGGTCGGGCTCTAGCCGAATAGGAGGAAGTCGACATAGGCCAGCGCGACGACAGCTTGTCCTACCAGGTGAAGCCGACCATGAACGGGGTGTTGACCGGGCTGCCGGCGCTGTTCAGGCAGGTCACGCCGACATTCATGTCGGTGGTGCCGACCGGGTGCCAGTACTGCACGTGGCAGTGCGCGTCCTGATAGCCGAGCGCGTACGCCACGGCGTGCCCGGAGTAGTCGATGATCTGCGGGAAGAACATCTCGTAGCGTCCGGTGCCGGTGCGGGTCACGGCGTAGTCGCCGCTCACCGAGCTGTCGTTGGTCCAGGTGATCGCCGGTGCCGGCCCACCCGACGGGTACGTGTCGTCGACCGTCGCCAACGCCGTCGGGGCGATCTGCTGCAACAGGTTGTGCACGGTCCAGGTGATGGTGAACCGGGAGTCGACGAAGGCTCCGGAGGCGTCCCGGCACCGCACCCGGGCGATCCCGTCGGCGAGGTACGAGTCCACCTTGCACTTCACGGCCGCCGACGTGTAGGCGGTGATCTGGTAGAACGTGGTCTGCGTCTGGGCGGCCGAGGCGGGCAGCTCCACCGCGTACGAGCCGGGCGCGTCTCGCACCACCCACGGTGAGCCCGCGCTGGAGTCGAAGCGGTACCAGGCGCTCGGGGTGTACATCGGCGAGGTCGGGTTGTTCGACCAGAGGTACGACACACCGTCGGCGGCCAGCGTGGAGCCGCTGGCCTCGACGAAGTTCGCCACGAACGTCGCGTCCTGCCGGGCACCGCTGGACCCGAAGCAGTAGACGTTGACCAGCAGATCGGTGCCGGACGGATACCAGGAGCCGACGGTGCAGAACCGGACCGCCGCACCGTACGCCTGGGCGTGCACCACTCCCCCGCCGCCGGTCACCAGCGACCCGAGCCCACCGAACCGCACCAGGTAGACACCGGCACCCGACCGGGTCACCGTGATCGGCCCGCCGCCGGGATTCTTCGCGTACGAGTAGTACGTGTGCCCGCCGGAGGTCCGCATCGGCACCGTGTAGCTGGCGGCGCTGGGGCTGCTGGCCCACACGTACCCGGTCACGGACGGGGTGACGTCCGCCGCAGCCGGCGCTGCCGCCGCGACGGTGGCGGCCACGCCGACCGCCACAGCACCGAGGACGGCCACGATCCGCCGAAGAAGCCTACTGGTCATGCGCCGACGCTAACCACCGCCGTCAACCGCCCGCGCCGGCCGCCTCGCGTGCAAGCCCGGCGCGGCGGTGCACTCTCGACTGTCAGCCGGTTGGCCCATGGCGGGATGCGCCGCCCACCGAGCAAGATGACCGGGTGAAGGCGTTCGTAGGGGTCACCGACGGCGAGTGGCCCAGCTTCCTCGCCGCCCGGCTGCAGATCAACGAGGTCAACTTCTGGCGTCCCGGCGGCGGCAGCTTCAAGACCCTCACCCCCGGCGAGCCGTTCTTCTTCAAGAGCCGCTACCCGCAAAACCGGATCGTCGGCGGCGGCTTCTTCAGCGGCTTCGCGAAGCTGCGGCTTTCGAAAGCGTGTGGACCGTTAGGCGAGGCCAACAGCACGGGTTCCCTCACCGGAATGTCCCGCGACATCGACAGATATTGGTTAAATATGATAAGCTCAAGAAATCGCGGCCCTATCGCAATCTTCCGTTCATCAAGATTGGAATAGTAGTCACGGAGAGGATATCAACGCAAACTCGCTTGAGGGATCAGGGCCGGCGTCGCCCAACTCGGTGACGAAATTGGCTAGGCGTTCGGCGAATCCAATCCGGCAGGATGCCCTAGGTCGCTGCCCTGCACGGCATTACCTGACGGAGCCTGGGGCCCGAAAGCACGACAGAACCCTACAGCATGCATCAAGAAATCAACTGCATCAACCCACACTGCAGCGACTGAATTGAGGAGGATAGGCAGTAGTGGATCCCATGATCTTCGGCATAGCAACCAATCTCGCGACCGACCTATTAAAGGTCACCTATCGTCGTTCTCGTGAAAGGAGCCTAGGGCCCGAAGAAATCCAGGCGCTACAGCGCGCATTCAGTCGAGCACTTGGCGTACTGATGAGCGATATCGTGCGGGCCCAAGATGATGAGCTGACGCCCGACTTGGTCGAGCTGGTCGAGGGGCAGCTCCATCGGTTGGTCACTGACCCAGCGATGGCCGATATGCTTCTCGCGGCAGCACTGGAGGAACGCGGGCCAGATCCCAACCGACTACGTGAGCGGTTCGAGCAGTTGGGATTCGACCCACAAACCTTCCTAACCGACTTTGATACGGCGATGTCCCAGTTCCGATATGCACTAACCGATGAGTTACTGCAGGCAGCCCAAGCCGCCGATTCGCCCCTGTTCAATAGAGTAGCGCTGACACAGCTTGCGGCGGTGCGGGCCGACTTGGCGCACTTGGCGATACCGCCTAGCGTCGACCAGCAACGGAAGCTCGCCGGACCACACACCCTCATCAGGCCGACTAACGAAAATCCGGACTGGCATGCGCTACTGGACGGGAGTCCACTCCCAGCGATCTTTGGTATCGCCGGCATCTTGGAGCGCATAATCGCCATCGAGGATGTCCCCTACAATCCGACCACGGCTCTTGAATGGCTGGCAAAGCATCCTGGCAGGATAGTCTTTTTAGCCGGAAGCCGCGGCGACGGAAAGACGTCTTATCTAAACGCCTTAGCTGCCCAATCACACGACTCGCACTGCTTTCTGCGTTGGGGGAGAGAATCGCCGTTCAACGTACAAATAGCCGAGGATGTCGCCAGGAAGATCCAGGGTGTGGATCCAACCCGATCAACCACGGTCGTCATCGTCTACCCAATCGACGCCTCCTTCAGCTCGGCCGATCTGAATCAGCTTGGCTACGAGTTGACCAACGGTGTCGCCGAAGGCGGCCGACGAGCTGTTGTGATTGTCGAAGGCGACGACGGAACCTTCGAACGGCTGCCGTTCTACTCCGCACACTTGGCAAAACTTCAGCCACTTGGACTAGAATCTGTGCATCCCTGGGTATCCCTGCTACGCCGCGCTCATGACGAGGTGCTGCACGAGGGAGAGGATGAACGGCATATCACCGCGCGCTACCCGAACCTCGTGCACTTCCTTAGATCAAGCCCGGCAGAACAGGCGGAAGTGCTCGCCGACCCACAGTCACCGATGATCGTACGACTACTACAAGCCGTCTACGGCGCGAACATGTGGGGAAAGTTGTACGACGAACTGGTACAGTTGCAGCTGACACCGCCCTCGCCCGATGCGATGTGTTACCTTTCTATCTGCTTGGCCACGATAGCGGGCCGCGGGATTCCCACCGACTTGATCGAGAAGCTGCAGCCGGACGCACAATGGGAAACACGGTCGCTGCGTAACCCCTGGATCCTCGACGAGCACGACCAGCACGTGGCCCGGCACCGAACGATTGCCCAGGTGGTTCTCGAGAAGGCCGTCAAGCGGAGCAACGGCCGCAATATTCGGAATACCATGTACTACCTCACAGCACACCTACGGATACCGAACTGCGGCGCCCTGATACCCCAAATCGTCATAACTGTGGCTTACCTGTCACCAGTGGCTTCTGAAGACGAGACCGACGGCTTGCGGAAGGCTGTGTTCTACGGTGCACGCCGCGGACTGAAAGAGGTTGACGGCGTCGCCAGCGCCATCGAAGGCCAATGCGGCGGGGACTATCGCAAGCTATCGATTTGGATGGAAATGGTCCGCTTGCTGATTCCGCGCCAGTCCCGGGATTCGTCCCATTTATGGCTTATCGATCTTCACGATAACCTATTGGATGCCGCAGAGCGCACCGAGAACCCACCAGAACCCGAGCGACTAAAATACTACCGGTGGAAAATTCGGTACCTACGATCCTGGTTTCTCAATCAAGACGACTACAGTTTCCTATTCGACGCAGTACAACAAGTCGCACCCTTGATCAGCGCCGCATGGTGCCGAGCGGACTTCTACACCGATCTCTTCCGGTGGTGCTTCCAGGCGGTCAGTCTTCGCAAGACCGAGCATCTGACCGATCAAGCCGCCATCGAAGGTCGATTCTTGTATGGCACTTTATTCACTGCTTACGAACGACTGCGCAGCTGTACCACTGAGGATCGCATCACAGCGATCCGGATCGACTTCAACACAATGATCTTGCGACACGTACACTGGACACTTCCCGACGATGCGCACGACCTGATCGAGGATACGTGGAAGCTCTCAGTCACCCTTGGATGCCCGGACGCGCAGGTGGGGACACTTTTTGCCGAGATGCTATTGAACGGCAACACTACTTCACCTTCAAACGACGACGCAATCACGAAGGCACGCCAGATACTCAACACAGTCCTAGACACTTCTCCTAGCCACGGAGAAGCAATCTTTTTGCTCGCATTTGCACAGACGATCGATCACCAAGAAAGGCTGACTTTAGATACACTGCAAACGCGAATCACCGCCGCCACACAAGCTCCCGTTTCAGTTCTCAGTAAGGCGTTTATCGCACATGCTCTCGCCCTGATCGAAACCGACACCGTCCGCTCCAGGCAACTTCTCCTAGAGGCTATCACGGCCTACATGGATTACATCGATGACCGTCGTTCAAATAACTCAGACTCCGGCCTCTACGCACGAGACCGCCTACAGTTCGCATGCGATATTGCATTCTCTGCACTTAACAAACTTGGCGGCCCCGAAGTCCAACAGGCGCACCGCCGCTACCGTCGACTATCGGGTTAACCGCCATGCGGGTGCCGCTATGCCCGGTTCAGCCGCAGCAAGCCGTGGTATTCCTTCCGCCACTATGCGGGTTGTCCATCCGGCAAGATCGTTCTCCGAGGGTCGTTCGCGAAGCCGACAGTATGAAGCCGACCCATCAACTACTTCATCCGGTACGGTCGAAGCTGCTGCAGATTGTCCAATAGGGAGAATGCAGGCGTGGGCTCGGTTGAAGGGTCAAGGCGGGGGTGGCACGCTTCGGTGACGAGGTCGGCCAGCAGGTGGGCGCGATCCGGGCCAGCGCGGAAGCCCTCGACCGCAGCACGGCCGCGCTGCGCGGCATCACCAGCGGGTCCAGCCACTCGCAGGTGTCCGAGACGATCGCCAAGGTCGAGCAGGCGAAGCAGAAATTGGCCGAGGCTGCGGCGCTGACGCAGAGCGCGATCGAGTCCAGCCGTGGCTACGCCGCGAGCTTCTGACCGGCTGGGAGGATCACCTGATGTCGACTGTGATCGTGCCCGCCGGGCTGAGCATGGGTCCCCGCTACCGGTACGTCCGCCCGCCGGACCCGACACCGGAATGCTACGAGGTGCACCTCGGTGACGACCTGGTCGAGCTGACCGAAACCGAGGCCGCCGTCTGGGCCGCCGCCTTCCTCTACCCGGACCAGCACGCAAAGCTCACGGTCAACCGCGATTCCCTGGTACGCATGCTGGAAACCGCCCCGAAGCCAGAGCCGCGCGCCGCCCGCTACGTCGACGACCTGATTGCCCGCGGCCTGCTCGTCGAGTTCGACCCCGAAAGCGACCTGCAACCAGTCTTCAGCCGCCACAAGCTGCTCCCCCTCGCCCAAGGGCTCGGCTCCACGCCCGAGGAACCCGACCTGCATCGCATCGGCGTCGGCGACAAGGCGGCGGTCGCGGTGCCCATCCAGGTCGAAACCCAATGGTCGTACGCCTTCCTGCACGCCAACTTGTGGGACGGGTGCGCCTTCTACGCCGACCAGTCGGAGGAGGAAGCCGCCGGCGAGAAGCTGATGGACCTGACGGCGGCCGGGGTAGCCCGCGACGTCGCGATCAACCTCCCGATGATGGTCGTCACCGGATGCGCCTTCTTTGATCCGGTCGTTCAGACGTGAGGTACGGCCGGAAGCAGCGCAAGGGCCAGCAGCAGGCCGAGACCTTCGGCCAGCAGTTCCGCCGGGAGCTGTCGAAGGAATCACTCGGCAAGTTGGCCGAGCTGGGTGGCGCTGCCGTCGGCATGCTGCTCGGGCTGGCCTCGACGAAGGCCGGCCTCCCCGTGCCGCCGTCGACAGCCGCGACCGCCGGTATCGCGGCTGTCGTGGTCCGGCCGGTGCGGTGCGGGTGAGTAGCCAGCCGGCCAGGATCGTGGCGAGCAGGTCGGCGTCCAGACGGATCAGCAGTCGCCACATCGTGGTCGTGGCCGGTACCCGGCGGACGAAGCCGAGCCGGGCCCGGGCGATGTCGTCGAGATCGTGTAGCCAGTCCGCGATCGCGGTCATGCTCGATGCGCCGGCCATCACCGCGCACACCGCGACGGTGAGTAGCCCGGCCAGGGGATAGCGCAGCCCGCGTGGGCTGCGGGGATCCGGCACCACCGCCAAGGCGTCCAGCAGACTTGGTTGTTCACTCCGGGTCACCGGCTGGGTGGGTGTGCCGGTGGGGGTGGTGACTGCGGACAGTACCTGGATCGGGCATGCTGACATCGCGGGTGAGGTCCTTGGAGTGTTCTGGAAGCGTGAGAACTCCCATGATCACCTAGGCGACCTCACCCGCCCCGAGCACCTCCGTAGAGGTCATCGCTCCACGTAGCCGCAGCTCAGGCGGCCGCCCGTCGAGCACGCAATGGCCCTGGGTGCCCGTCGCCCACATGGCAGCATTCCTCCACCCCGCCAGCACGCCAAACTCGCAATCAACGCCTTATCCCTGGCACGGATACCGTAAACCGCACCGAAGCCCGAAGTGTATGCAGCCCGCTACATTGACGGCCTAATTCTAGAACAGCAGACTAGCTTGAGAAAGAGCCCACCTCGCCACCCAGGGAGGAGCGACTTTCCGTAGTTCATCTACGACCTCCGACCTCGGTGCGTAACGGAGCTCACGCAGCTCTTCAGCAGAATCATCATTAGTGCGGGAAGTCTTCATTTGTAGCCTAATAGCCTGAAGCAGAAGGTCGCGCGGCAAAAGCTTCTCGACTACATCGTGGAAAGGCGATAGCCCAGTCGACAACACCTCGGAGCACAGCAAGCTAATCCAAAGGAGGACAATATGGCAATCATCCCCGGTTGCTCTGTCTGCCGGCAAATCAGGCAACCACGGCGCCTTCGCGGTCAACTCAGCCTCTAGCATGCGGGCCACATACTGGGGAACACGGATTCTCTTCCGGCGTAGATGCGCTCCAAACCGAGCCAATATTTCTTGGTCGACGACGCCAGCCTTGCCATGCAAGGCTGTCCGGATGGCCGCATCAACAACCACCCCAAGGGCGGGTTCATCGAAGCAACGCATTACCAAGACCGCAGGGTCAGTAAAGCTAAGCCGACCAGGTTCGAGAACACCAATTCGGATCAACAAATTTTGAACGACTATATCTTCATGAGCCACTAATCGATCCAGATCATCCCTTATGATTTGGTCAAAAAACCCCAACCAAACACTCTCATAGACTTCTGTCTCACCACGGAAGTACAGCCTTGCCCAACGCTCCAAGAAAGCAATTCGAAAGTCTGCTACATGCCCCCCTTGCCGACGATCAAGCATAGAGAAACAGATACTCCTAGGATCTCGGTAGAGCCTAAGCCTCGATCCACCGATGAAGGTTGGACCGGCAGGACCCCGGATGTAGAAAGTGCCCTCTG